>JAEZDS010000059.1 GCA_023433205.1 Bacteroidota bacterium | reverse complement strand
AACCTCAGTAGTGCCATACAGATCCATAGCCACTTTTTCAAGAAGCTTTTCAGAAAAAGCCATCATCCAGTTGTAGTCTTTGTAAGCCACATAAAACTCAAGGATGGTGAATTCAGGATTGTGGGTCCTGTCCATTCCTTCGTTGCGAAAATTTTTGGCGAATTCATACACCCCCTCAAACCCACCAACAATGAGCCTTTTCAAATACAACTCGTTTGCAATACGCAGGTACAAAGGCATGTTTAGCGCATTGTGATGGGTAATAAATGGCCTTGCGGTTGCACCGCCGGGAATACTTTGCAAAATAGGTGTTTCCACCTCCAGTAACCCGGCATTGTTCAGCGTTTGCCTTATGGAATTAACAATCTGCGTTCTCTTAACAAAGGTGTCACGCACCTGCGGGTTGATTATTAGATCAACATAACGCTGGCGGAAACGAAATTCCGGGTCGCTTACTTCATCGTAAGACTTCCCGGTGTCGTCGGTCTTTACGATGGGCAAAGGGCGCAGCGACTTGCTTAATATTTTCAGTGAAGTTACATGCAGTGATATTTCACCTGTTTTAGTGGTAAACACGAAGCCGGTAACACCAATAATATCACCAATGTCAATCAGCTTTTTCCAAACCGTATCGTAGAGGCTTTTATCGTCGCCGGTGCAGATGTCGTCCTTCCTCACATAAAGCTGAAGTCGCCCTGAAACGTCCTGTATCACTGCAAAACAGGCTTTACCCATGTCGCGGATACTCATTAGCCGGCCGGCGATAGCGATGTCCTTGTAATTCAGTTTATCACGCTCGTAGTTTGTTTTTATATCAGCGGCTGTGGCATTCACTTTAAATTCTTCAGGCGGATAGGCATCAATGCCCATTGACTGAAGATCTGCCAGTTTCTGACGTCTCTGTACTTCCTGCTCGCTTAATTGAATTGACATTATAGAATTGGAATTTTAGGAGGCAAAATTACGGATTTTGCCCGCATATTAAGTAGTTTGAAGCGCTCCCGGACCTGATTTAGAATGAAATAGCACTAACCTCTATCCGATCGATCTCACTAAGACGAACGGGATAATAATTAGGCCCCCGTAAACGCGGAGCTGTTCTTTCACCGATCAGAAACTGATCATTATAAATATAAAGGCTTTTTGCGTAATACTTAATGGCCTTGTTCTCCCGTGTTACAATAGTGATCTTGGTGTCACCGTTAAATCGTTTTGGCCGAATTCTGCCAATTTCATCAATACAAAAGAGTGTGTCAAGATCGTTCTTGTAAGGCTTGCGATACATGTTCCCGATCTTAAGGAATTTTTGTTCTCCCTTTTCAGGGCGGAGTTTGGTCTCAAGATCGGTTTTATTAATTGTATAAACCTTACAGCCTGGCGTGATCAAAATGGCTAATAAAGGAATTAGCAGCCAGAAATGGCCGCGAAAATGTCTGTCTACCCGCATAAAAACAAATTTAACTTCAAAATTTGTTAAAGACAAGGCCCGTGTCGAATTTAACGATAGGCCTCTGTGGTGTGGTCACAAATTCATAAATTCGGATTGATGAACAAACTCCTGCTGACACTCATTCTGGTTCTGGGGGCTACACGGAACTACAGCCAGACCGGCGCCCAGATCGGGCTGAGCACTCTGCCGGTGCTGGATTACCTGAATGCCTACCCTCAAAACACTATCGGAGGAATAGCCCTTTCAGGTAATTTTGGCTGTTTTTTCACCAAAGATGTGGCTTTTGGTGTAAGTCCATTTATGGCCGTGGCAAAAAATGATTATAACTCTCCTGCATTCAGCTCAGAAAATGATTTGCTGGTTTACGGCCTCAATACTTACCTGCGCTACTATTTTTTAAATGGAAAAAGACACCGCCTGTATTCCCTTTGCGCTGCAGGAGTGTCTCACATCATGATCAGCAGCACTTCTTCCGGCAGACCGTCCTGGGATAAACACGTTTTTACAGATGGTGCCATCTCGGTAATGGGCGGGACGGGTATAAATTATTACCTCACCGGAAATTTTGCGCTTGAGCTGAATGTAACTTACGTTGCATTGGTGAATGTATTTCTTTCGCCGCCGCAAATATACTTTCACACAGTAGCACCCACTGCAGGCTTTCAGTTTTTTATAGATACGCGTCCTTCAAACCAGAGCAGGTAACGCAGCACGCCGGAAAACAGGAAGAATTGCCTGCACCTAAGTAAGTATCTGCCCAAAAAATGGAGAGATCGTACTTAATCCTGCTATTTTTGTGTAACTCTGCCTCATAAATCATCTGCTACTCCGTAAATCGTTATGATTCCTTTGGATCTTGAATACAAGTACGAACTATTCTTTGAACTCTCGCCCGATCTGCTTTGTATAGCGGGATTCGACGGATATTTTAAAAAAATAAACAGCTCGGTTTCAAAGCTGCTTGGTTACAGCATGGAAGAACTCTACTCCAGACCAATTAACGATTTCGTTTTCCACGAAGACAAAGAACTTACCGGCAAAGTTCGTCATGAGCTCACACGTTCAAAACCACTCTATAATTTTGAAAACCGCTACGTTACCAAGGAGGGTAAGATAGTCTGGCTTTCCTGGACCTCGCTGCCGGTTAACAGTGATAAGCTCATCTTTGCCATCGCAAAAAACATCACCCACAAAAAAGTTATTGAAGCTGAAAAAAACATGTTGATCTCTGACATTGTTCAAATGAACAAGGACCTGAAACAACTCACCTATGCTACGTCGCACGACCTGAGGTCGCCAGTGAACAACCTGATCTCCCTGTTCGGTCTGCTTGATCATTCAAGGGTGAGCGACCATGAGACCACCGAACTGCTTGCTTACCTGAAAAAAGCCACCGGTAAACTGAAAAGCACGCTTGATGGGTATGTGGATCGTTTAAGCGAAAAACACACATCTCATTCAAAAACCGAATTGATATTTTTTAATGAGGTGTTACAGGAGGTTACCACAAACCTTAACGCGCTGATACAGTTAACTCAGACCAGCATTACAACAGATTTTTTGGCAGCTGATCAGATATCCTTTAACCGGGCGCACCTGCACAGCACCTTCCTCAACCTATTCAGCAATTCAATTAAATACGCAAAACCCGACACTTTGCCCAGGATCGATATCCGCACTGAAAAAAATTCAGGATTTGTGAAGCTGATATTTTCCGATAATGGCAGAGGATTTGACATGGAAACAGTACGCGACCGCCTTTTCGGCTTACACCAGAAATTTCACGATTACGCCGACAGTAAAGGGATCGGCCTGTATCTGATCCACAATTACATTACCGCCGCCGGAGGCAGCATTGAGGTGGAAAGCCGTGTTAATGAAGGTGCCAAATTCATTATTACCTTCAGAGATCAATCGTGATCTGCGCAGAAACAAAAGTGCCACTTAATTTTTTTCACGCCTATTGTTCCTGATTGAGCTTCAGCAATTGTGCAAGGTCAGCAGCTGACTCACAACAAAAAAGCCTCCCTTCCGGAAGGCTCAAAGAGAGTCTGTTATAAAAAGTTTACCTAGCCTTTGAGGGCTTCAGCACCACCCACAATCTCAAGGATCTCTTTGGTGATTGACGCCTGCCTGGCCTTGTTATACATGATCTTAAGGTCGCGCTGCATGGCCTTGGCGTTGTCAGTGGCCTTGTGCATCGCTGTCATCCTGGCCCCATGCTCGCTTGCGAAAGAGTCGAGCAATGCCTTATAAAACTGGGTCTTAACCGATACAGGGATAAGTTCATTGATGATGTGATCCTGGCTTGGTTCAAAAATATAATCCACATTACTGCCACTGCTTGTGGGGGGGATCAGCGGTAACAACTGTTCTTCAACAGGTATCTGAACAGCCGCATTCTTAAACTGATTGTAAACAACAACCACCTTATCGAACTGCCGGTTCACAAAAGAATCCATGGCCTTCTGAATTACAGGTTCCACATTCTCATATGTAAGCTTGTCGAAAAGATGGCTGGCATGATGCGGAATATCCTGGCCGCTTATCACGTACTTGGTTTTCCGGAAAGCATCAAGAACCTTTTTTCCCACCGGCAAAAGAGTAACCTCGGCACCACCGTATTCGCCGTTAATTAACTGGTTGCTCTTCTTTATGATGTTTGAGTTGAAAGCTCCGGCCAAACCACGGTTTGATGATACAGCAATGATCAACACCTTTTTTACCGGTCCGGTGCGCGCGTACACATTTTCTGAAGCATCAACACTGCCGCTAACATTGGCAAGTATATCCTTTAGCTTGTTTGCATAAGGCCGCATCTGCACAATTGCATCCTGAGCTCTCTTCAGCTTGGCAGCACTCACCATTTTCATGGCGCTTGTGATCTGCATTGTAGAACCCACCGAGGTGATCTTATTTCTTACTTCCTTTAAACTTGGCATTCTTTATTCTTTAAGAACGTAGAATTATTTAAACTCCGGTTACACCGGTTAACTATGCGTTGTATTTAGCCAGCAGTTCTTTCGCTGCCTGCTCAAGAACATTGGTAAGTTCATCTGAATACTTACCGGCCTTCAGCGTGTCAAGCGTATCTTTGTGTTTGCGCTCCAGCAGATCAAGGAACTCTCTTTCAAACTCACTCACCTTTGAAACAGGAACTGTTCTGAGCATGTTCTTGGTTCCAAGATAAATGATTGCGATCTGCTGCTCAACACGGTAAGGTGAGAACTGACCCTGCTTCAGGATCTCAGTATTACGTGAACCTTTGTCAAGCACCGATTTTGTAGCTGCATCCAGATCAGAACCAAACTTAGAGAACGCTTCAAGCTCGCGGTACTGGGCCTGGTCAAGCTTAAGTGTTCCGGCAACTTTTTTCATTGATTTGATCTGAGCGTTACCACCTACGCGCGATACAGAGATACCTACGTTAATAGCAGGACGGATACCGGCGTTAAACAGATTCGATTCAAGGAAGATCTGCCCATCGGTAATAGAGATCACGTTTGTGGGAATGTACGCAGACACGTCACCAGCCTGTGTCTCGATAATTGGGAGCGCAGTTAAAGAGCCACCACCTTTAACCATTGGCCTGATTGACTCAGGAAGGTCGTTCATTGATTTAGCGATGTCGTCAGATGCGTTGATCTTTGCTGCACGCTCAAGTAAACGGCTGTGAAGATAAAATACGTCACCTGGATAAGCCTCACGTCCGGGAGGACGACGCAGAAGCAGTGATACTTCACGGTAAGCTACAGCCTGTTTTGAAAGGTCATCAAAAACGATAAGTGCCGGACGACCGGTATCGCGGAAAAATTCGCCAATTGCCGCACCGGCAAAGGGAGCGTAGAACTGCATAGGCGCCGGATCAGAAGCGTTCGCAGCAACGATCACAGTGTATGGCAGTGCGCCGTTCTCTTCAAGTACACGCACAATGTTCGCAACAGTAGAAGCTTTCTGACCAATAGCCACATAAATACAGTATACAGGCTGACCAGCTGCATAAAACTCTTTCTGATTGATAATGGTATCAATAACCACAGCGGTTTTTCCGATCTGACGGTCACCGATCACAAGCTCGCGTTGTCCACGTCCGATAGGGATCATGGCATCGATTGCCTTGATACCTGTTTGAAGCGGCTCGTTAACAGGCTGCCTGTAAATAACACCTGGAGCTTTGCGCTCAATTGGCATCTCATAGGTAGGGCCCTGAATAGGTCCCTTGCCATCAATTGGTTTACCGAGCGTGTCCACAACACGGCCAAGCATCCCCTCACCAACTTTAAGACTGGCAATACGTTTGGTACGTTTGCAGGAGCTTCCTTCTTTAATCCCTTCAGTGGAACCAAGTAATACAGCACCAACGTTGTCTTCTTCAAGGTTAAGCACAATAGCCTGCAGACCATTTTCGAACTCGATCAATTCTCCCGACTGAACTTTAGAAAGTCCGTAGATGCGGGCAATACCGTCACCCACTTCAAGAACAGTTCCTACTTCTTCGAGTTCGGCTTCGCTTTTAAAGCCGCTTAATTGTTGTCTTAATATCGCAGATACTTCTGCAGGTTTTATTTCAGCCATTTTATATGGTTTGTATGTGTATTAATTCAGTTGTTTGTTAAGCAGCTCTTTTTTGAGGTTGCTGAGCTGACGTGCAACAGTTTTATCTATCTGTTTGTCACCAATCCGAAGAACAAAGCCACCAATGGTGTCTTTATCTATCTTCTCAATCAGTTCAACTTCGCCATTCAGCTGCGATTTTACCAGATCGTGCATTTTCCGGCGGATAGATCCATCAAGGCCGTGGGCAGAAGTTACTACTGCTGTAAATATGTTTTTATCGCGTTTGTATTGTTCATTGTATGCTTTGGCAATATCGGCGAGGTAATACTCCCTGTTTTTCTTTACGATGAGAGTGATAAATCCAAGACTAAGGGTATCAACTTTACCTTCAAATATGGCCCTGAGAACAGAAAGTTTTCTGTCTTGTTTAATAACAGGACTTTTCAGCATCAGAGCAAGCTCACGGCTTTCTTTTTCAACAGAAAGAATCAGCTTCATGTCATCCTTCACCTCTTCTACCCTGCCTTTTTCGCGGGCAAGCTCCATCAGCGACTTGGCGTATCTGTCAGCTACGATCATTTTCAGTTCAGGTTTACGTCTTTCATAAGATTTGAAACCAGGTTCTTCTGTTTCTCGTCGTTTGAAAGTTCAGTCTTTAGTATTTTTTCAGCGATCTCTATTGAAAGTACAGCAACCTGTCTTTTGAGCTCATCAACCGCTGCGTTCTTTTCATTTTCAATCTGCGCACGTGTAGTTGCCATAATACGGTCGGCCTCAGACTGCGCCTTTTGTTTTGCTTCAGCCACAATAGCGTCTTTTGTTTCACGTGCTTCTTTAAGCATTACATCGCGCTCGTTACGCGCCTGGTTCATAATGCCTTCGTTAGCAGCTTTCAGCTCGCGCATGTCATTAAGTGCGCTTTCAGCACTCGCCAGAGCTTTTGCAATTCCCTCTTCGCGTGTTTTAATAGCGCTGAGAATTGGTTTCCAGGCAAATTTCCCAAGCAGGAACAGCAGCAGCAGAAAAGTAACGCTGGTCCAGAAGATCAAACCTACTCCGGGTTCGATAAGGCTAGCTAATATAAATGGACTATACATTTTTGTTTGATTTTGTTTTTTGTTTAATTAAACCGGGACCGGCACCAACCGTGCAAGTCCCGGTTTCTGCTCTTCAAATTACTTGATCAGAGATACTACCACGCCGAAAAGCGCAACACCTTCTACAAGGGCTGCAGCGATAAGCATGGTTGTAGTAATTTTTCCTGAGGCTTCAGGCTGGCGTGCAATGGCATCCATTGCGTGACCACCAATCTGACCGATGCCGATGCCTGCGCCGATTACGGCCAGACCTGCACCAACTACTGAGATACTTCCTGTCATTTTTTGGTTTTTTATATATATTGATTAAACAAAAATTCTTTTAATGGTGTTTTGCCGCCAGTTTTTCATCTTCTACAGTATGGGCGCCATCTTCATTCTGATCTCCCACAGCGCCACCAATAAACAGTGCGGTAAGCATCGTAAAAATATAGGCCTGCAGAAACGCCACCAGCACTTCAAGCACATCGATAAACAGTGCGAAAGCAACTGCAACAGGTGCAATAAGCAGACTCTTGAACATAAAGATCAAACCAACAAGTGAAATAATGATAATGTGGCCCGCGCTGATGTTCGCAAACAAACGTATCATCAAAGCAAATGGCTTGGTTAGTATTCCAAGGATCTCAATAGGAATAAGAATCGGCCAGATAGCTTTCGGGGCATGAGGCAGGAAAATATGCGACCAGTAATGTTTGTTGCCGTTTACATTCGTAACAATCAGCGTTATAACAGCCATTACAAAGGTAAAGGCGATATTTCCGGTTAAATTCGCGCTTGCGGGAATCAACCCAAAAAGATTATTAATGAGGATGAGGAAAAACACTGTTAGCAGGTAAGGCACAAAACGCTCAGACTTGGGCCCTATGTTCTGACGGGCAAGATCGTCGCGTACAAAAACGATAAGTGGCTCAAGAAAAGATTGTTTGCCTTTTGGCGCCGATGTTACTCCATGACGTTTGTAGGCACGTGCAACTGAGGTAAAAAGCAGAAAAAGTACGATAGCTGAAAAAATAAGCTGCGCAGCATTTTTGGTGATAGAAAAATCAAGTGGAGCCGCATTGGTGATCACCATCTCATTGCCATCACCCTTAACAATATCAAGGTACTGACCGTGCTCGTTAGGCTCGTTTGAAGCGCAGTAAATTTTTTCTTCGTAGTTCACAAAACGCTCGCCATTTTTTTCAACTACCACTTTACCGTGCGCATCATGGTGAAAAGCTGATGACATAAAAGTTACCAGGCCATTGTCTGTTTTAAGAATTACAGGCAATGATAACGAAACAGCATCGTGCCCTTCACCCCAGAAATGCCATGAGTGCGAATCGAGGATGTGCTCAAAGGCAACTTTTGAAATATCAACCGGAAGCGCCTGGGCACTGTCGTGGTGTTGTTTTACATTTTCATGATGAGGATCTGTGGGCTGTTCGTGCTCATTCATCTGTGATTTTGCATTAAAAACACTTAGAAACGAGAAAAACAGTACTATTAGATACTTTGAAGCGCTGGAATACCTGATTTTACTGGCCATCGACGGAAAAAGCTGAGTAATTTTCTAAATTCGGGTGCAAATGTACCTAATTTTTAGGCAAATCTGTACGTTTTTGACAGGGAATATTTTGGCTTAATCGTTAAAAATCACTCATTAAGCATCAGAGCCTTGCCTTTCGGCCATCAGCACTATCCTCTGCTGCAAAAATCCTTCAGATTGCCAACGATCTTCAACGTTATCCTGAAACCCGGTTTGTTACAGGATAGCTGATAATCCATATTTTCGCAAACCATGAACTACTGGCTCATTAAATCAGAACCATCTACCTATAGCTGGGAAGATCTGAAAAAAGACAAAAAAACAAGCTGGACAGGTGTACGTAACTACGCCGCGCGCAACAATCTTCAGGCCATGAAAAAGGGAGACCTGGCCTTTTTTTACCATAGCATGGGTGAAGCAGCCATAGTTGGCATCGCCAAAGTAGTAAAAGAAGCTTACCACGACCCTACCACAAAAGAACCTGCATGGGTAACCGTGGAAGTGGCACCTTACAAATCACTAAAAAAGCCTGTTACCCTTGCCGAGGTGAAAAAAGAACCACTCTTCGAAAAGATGGATCTGGTACGAATATCACGACTTAGTGTTGGAAAGGTATCTGAGACCGAATTTTTCAGGTTGTGCGAAATGGGAGCGACAGCCCTTTAATTTAGCTTACGGCAAGATCATAACAGGCCATCAAGAACCTTTAAACTGTTCAGTAATCTCATCTCTTCTCCACCCGAAATAATGCTATAGGGCCTGCCCGTTTTTTGAACCTCTTTAATATTAAGTTCCAGAAGCAGTTCGCGGCTGTGTTTGTTTTGCCTCAGAGCATCTTTCTGCCAGGGGATATCATTATCTGTTATAAGATAGTGGTGGTAACTACCGGCGGAAATATTGCCGGCAATAAACTCCGGACATGACTGAAACTCAAGTTCAGCCCAGATCTTCAGCGTTATAAGCGTGGTATCACAAAACAACAACTTTTGTGCATGTTGTGCAGCCTCTTCTTCCATTTCAAGCTGCCGTCTGGCAATTACCACCAGGTCGTTGAGGTTGTAATTATAAATGTCGGAATTGTTAAAGTACTCACGGGCATACTCAGGCACCCATACTGTGTTGAAATAGGCGGCCAGTTTCTCACAGAGCCAGGTTTTACCTGTACTTTCCGCGCCAAGAACAGCAATTTTTTTTATAGGAGCGTTTGCTGTCATTTTTCCGTATTGAGACTTGAAGTCTGTACCTGCCTTCTCCAAACCACCCAGCCGTAAAAAGCCATCCCAGTAAAAAAAGCATACAAAACTCCAAAAAGCCACATTTCTTTTGAAATAAAAAGGTACACATAAAAAGCATCTATAAAGATCCAGGCCACCCAGTTCTGCACCCATTTACGCGTCATCATGTAAGTAGCGGTTAAACTTGCTGCGGTTAACGCGGCATCAATCACCGGCCTGTCTCCATTAAAATGAACAATTAGTTTGTAATACAACAAAGCCTGGGCAACGGTAATTATTATCAGCAATGGCCAGTATCGCTGCGACATGTGTCTGGCCACGAAAACCCTGTTGCGGTTCTTTCTCCAGAAGATCCAGCCATACACTCCGGCAAAAAAATAAAATATTTGAAGAGACATATCACCATACAAACGTTCGTTGTAGAACTCGGCAACAGAAACAACTACGGCAACCAGAGAAACCGGCCAGCACCAGATCGTTTGTTTTATTGTAAGCCATACTCCGAGTGTGCCGGCCACCAGTGCTATAACAGACAATGCCGACATTATAAAATTTCCAGCTGGAGACCCCTGAATTCCTTCAGGACTTCCTCAAACCGCAGATATGGCTCTTCCGATTCCCAGATAAAGGAGTTAAAAGCAATGCCGTAAAAGCCCAGTGCTTTAGCTCTGCCAATACTTTCAGGGTTGGTGCCCCCCCTGGCGATAAGTTTTTTACCGCAATTTTTATTGGCCGCAATTATGCCATCTTCATAATAGCCGCTATACAGGTCGCCGGTCATACTATTAAAGATTGTTCCTATAAGGCAATAATCAAATGCCTGATCCTCTTTATTATAAACCTGCTGTAAACGGGTATAAGAGCGGCTTTTTGTGGTTTTACCAAATTTAAGTCGCAGGCGCGTCTTAATGAACCAATATCGCCAGTTATTTTTAAAATGCGAGCGACTAAGATGTATTCCTTTCAGGTTAAATTTCAGTGCCAGAACATGGTGAGAGTGAATTACAATGCGGTTGTGAAAATGAGAAGGTATCTCCCTTATATATTCCGTCAGTCTGCGCGTTGAATGTCTGGGCTTGCGAAGGTGCAGCAACTTTAGACCACTCTCAAACATTTTTGTTACCAGCGCTGTTTCATCCGGCACATCTTTAGAAGGAGTGATCACTACTAATCTCATTTGTTCATTGCTTCTTTACTGCATCCAGTGCTTTGCAAATGGAAGGCAGAAGGTGCATGTTCTGTTCGAGCGCATTTCCCACAACAACCATGTCAGCACCGGCTTCAATGGCTGCTTCTACCCGGGCAGCCGAATTTATACCACCTCCTACGATCAAAGGCAATGATACATTTTTTTTTATTAAACGAACCAGATTTGCCGTTACCGGTTTAGCAGCACCGCTGCCCGCTTCAAGGTAAACAGCGCCGAAGCCCAGCTGCTGCGCCGCCAGCGCTGTATCGACTATATACTTCCTTTGAGCAGTTTTTAAAGGACTGGTTCCTGTAACTTTGGCCGTAGCGCTTGCAGCGTTGCTGCCCACCAGCAAATATGCTACCGGCAGATGCGGCAGTTTCATTTTTTTTATGAGAGGGGCAGCCTGTATGTGCTTTTCGATCAGGTATTCAGCCTTCCGGCCCGAGAGCAAACTGAGCAATAACAACCCATCGGCCAGTGCGCATAACTGGTTTTCATCTCCCGGAAAAAGAAAAACCGGTATCCTGCTTAATTGTTTGATCGTTTTAATGGTCTTCTGTACATCACCGCTCTTTAACTCACTTCCTCCTACAAGAAAACAATTCACCCGGTTTTTGTCAGCCAGCTTTATGAGTTCGGGATTAAACTTATCGGGATCAATAAGTACAGCCAGCATTGCCTTGCCGCTTTTGAGCTTACGAACAAATCCCTTAAATTTCATTTAGTGTGTAAACAAGAATATAATTTCCTAATTTTTCCCATTTCAGGCTGAATTTCCTATTTCGGCCTTCAGCAATCAAAGTGCCCTCAAGCAGGTCGTCAGTAAAAGGCGCCACCGACATGTGGTTCTTAAAATCAAGCTGCCTGCGTCCGTACACTTTATACATTGCCTCTTTTGCAGCCCACAAAATAATAAGCTTTGTAATGTCTGCGTTTGCAAACCGCTGTTCATCGTGGTTCAAAAATTTATGACGTACACGCAAGACTTTGTCGCGTAACAATTCCACATCCACGCCTGTTTCTTCCTTCTGGCTTATTAAAACGGCAAGAATATCGTGTGAATGCGATATACTTATTTTTTCAGTTCTGTTCCTTAGAAACGGTTTTTTATGTTCGGTATAACACAGATCATAATAAGCGTTGTTCAGAAGGCGGGAAAGAAGCAGCTGAGTGCCGGCTTTTTCGATCTCTCGTTTAACATTTATCTGGTTTTCTGCCGCAAAACGGGCCAGGTTTAGCAGACCAAGACGCTGGTGAGCACTAATGTCGCGGATCTCGAGCACAATGTTTGAGGAATACAAACTTAAAGCTTATCTTTGTAATCCTTTAAAAAATAAATAAATACGTAAAAAAATGCCTGCTACACAGACAAAATTCATCCCCCACAAAGTTAAAGACCTTTCACTGGCCGAATGGGGCCGCAAAGAAATTAAACTGGCCGAAGAAGAGATGCCCGGCCTGATGGCTCTTCGTAAAGAATACGGCGCTTCAAAGCCACTTAAGGGTGCACGTATAGCAGGATGCCTGCACATGACCATTCAAACTGCGGTGCTGATTGAAACCTTAAAAGAGCTGGGTGCTGAAGTGACCTGGAGCTCCTGCAACATATTTTCTACCCAGGACCACGCCGCTGCAGCGATCGCTGCCGCCGGAATTCAGGTTTATGCCTGGAAAGGCATGACCGCTGAAGAATTCGACTGGTGTATTGAGCAAACCCTTTGGTTTGGCGCCGATCGTCAGCCGCTGAACATGATCCTTGATGATGGTGGTGATCTTACCAACATGGTATTTGACCAGTATCCTGAGCTGGCTGCGGGTATCCGCGGACTTTCAGAAGAAACCACTACTGGCGTTCACCGGTTGTATGAGCGTATGGCAAAAGGCACCTTAATGTTGCCGGCAATTAATGTAAACGACTCAGTTACAAAATCTAAATTTGACAACAAGTACGGTTGCCGCGAGTCACTGGTTGACGCCATTCGTCGTGCTACTGACATCATGCTGGCCGGTAAGGTAGCTGTTGTTGCAGGTTATGGCGACGTTGGTAAAGGCTCAGCTCAATCACTTTCTTCACAGGGTGTTCGTGTTATAGTTACTGAGATCGATCCTATCTGCGCGCTTCAGGCTGCAATGGATGGTTATCAGGTAATGAAAATGGACAACGCAGTAAAGATCGCTGACATCATTGTTACTGCTACCGGAAATAAAGATATAGTAATGGGCCGTCATTTCGAAAGTATGAAACATGGCGCCATTGTTTGTAACATCGGTCACTTCGACAACGAAATTGACATGGCCTGGCTGAATAACAAATACGGCAAAACCAAAGATGTTATTAAACCACAGGTTGACAAATACACGATCAATGGTAAGGACATCATTGTGCTTGCTGAAGGCCGTCTTGTGAACCTTGGCTGCGCAACAGGGCATCCAAGCTTTGTAATGAGCAACTCATTTACTAACCAGACGCTGGCGCAAATTGAATTATGGACCAACCATAAAAATTACGAGAAAAAGGTGTATGTACTTCCAAAGATCCTTGATGAGAAAGTAGCTCGTCTGCACCTCTCTAAGATCGGCGTTGAACTCGAAACCCTTAACAAAGACCAGGCTGATTATATCGGCGTGAAAGTTGAAGGGCCATTTAAGACTGATGCTTACAGGTACTAATAGGTAATCTCATAAAAGAAACCCCCTCGGCAGTGCCAAGGGGGTTTTTTTATTCAAACTTTTCCGCCCTTTTTAAGCGACCTCATCATCTCCCCAAAATCCTGCTTTCTGTACATGGCATTGATCACATTAACTATGCGGCCGGCCTTTGTGTCTGCTCCTTTCGCAGTATCAACATAACGGTGAAAATAATTCTGATGTGAAAGAAGCTGTGTTTTAAAAAGTTTTAATGCGATAGGGTCTTCTTTTAAAGCAATCAGCAATTCTTTTGACTCCGGCGCCTTTGCGGAATCCTTTTCGAAATTAATGGATAACATGGCGCCCTCCTTTTTGCCGAGTTTTTTCTTCATCTCAGCATTGATGGCGATGATAAACTTGCCTTCGCCAATGGGATAAGTGCTTAGTTTTTCAAACCTTACATCATCCATCAGGCCCTTTATACGGAAGCCCTTTTTATTTGGGAGTTTTAATTTGAGAATAATGTCATCGGGGATCTCAACGTAGGTCCAGCCAGATTTTTCACCTTTGGAGCTATAACGATAAATAATTGAAGTGAATGAATACACAAGACAAAGTTAGACAAAGTACTATTTTGTGTAAACTACACCTTTTTTAACTCGAGCAGGGTGATCTCAGGCCAGATGCCAAGTCTGCCTGGATAACCCAGAAAACCCAGCCCGCGGTTCACATACAGGAATTGCTCCCCTTCGCGGTACAAACCAGCCCAGAAACGGTACAGATATTGTACAGGGCTCCACTTAAAACCCGGGATCTCAATGCCCATCTGCATACCATGAGTATGTCCACTAAGGGTCAGATCAATGTCCCTAAACTCTTTGCGCACCTGTTTGTCCCAGTGGCTGGGGTCGTGGCTGAGAAGTATTTTAAAGGGATAATGCTGTGTTCCCCTGTTAGCCTCATCAAGACGTCCATATTTAGGAAAGTGCATGCTGCCACCCCAGTTCTCAATGCCGATCAGAACTATTTTTTCACCATTTTTTTCAATAGCAACATTTTCGTTCATAAGGAGTCGCCAGCCGGCGTTTTCCTGCACCAGCTTTAAACGGGCCAGATTTGCCTTTTTAGCAGCGGTACTATCCCACTGTACATAGTCGCCATAATCGTGATTTCCAAGTACCGAATAAACGCCAAAGGGCGCTTTAAGCCTGGCGTAAACCTCTTCAAATCCCTCGGTCTCCTTGGCTTCGTTATTCACCAGATCACCGGTAAGCACGATCATATCAGCACCCAGGCTCTGTACAATGTCAAAAGCTTTGCTCAGGGCGCTGTTATCTATAAAAGAACCTGTATGAATGTCTGACAGCTGTACGATCTTAAACCCATCAAAAGCAGCAGGAATCTTTGATGAAGGCACTTTTACCCGGTGTACTCGATATTTGTAGGCCCCACGCACCATTCCATAAATAAAACCCACAGTAGGTAAAATGGTAAATGCAATTGCCGCCTGACTAAAAAACTTGATCCGGCTTATACGATGGCTTACATCAAGCGTTTCGGCATCACCTGACGAGCGGAAAAAATGGAAGACCCAGCGAAAGAACCTGATCACATCGTCGATAATCAGGAAAAACACCCCAAATAGCTTACAAAGCACCAGTATCAGGCAGGCAGCGGCAATATATCGCAACAGAAAATGCCATTGGGTGGGGGGATAAAAAATTGAAATAATGCCTATCACAAAATTCAACAGAGCAATAATATAGGCCGTGTATAAAATAATGCTGCGGCGGCCTGGACTAAAATCCTGCACAAAAGTTCTCACCGCCTGCAAAAAGTACAGTTCAATAAGAATAATTAAGAGAAAAAAGATAAGTATCCTGCCAGCCATTGCGGGGATTTCAAAAGTACTGATTTAGCCTTTGAAGAGTAATTACTGTCTACAAACCAATGTTAATTAATTGCAATTTGTAATCAAAGGGCAGAGGCCACAATTTTTATTTTTGAATAATGACAAACTTTGTGGTTAATGAGCGGAAGAATTAAGGTTGGAATCGTATTTGGCGGCCAAAGCAAAGAGAGAGAGATTTCGTTCGCGGGCGGAAGAACCGTGTATGACAACCTCAATAAATCACTTTTTGAAGCGGTTCCGCTTTTTATTGACAGCTTCGGCAATTTTATAGAACTGAACTGGCAATATATTTACAAAGGAACGATCAGAGATTTCTATCCTCCCGTAGAATACCTTCCTGTCAACTCACCGTTTCAGTTGTATGCTGAAAACCTTGGTGAACTTGATACAAGCCGGCAGGAGGAATTGCTCATCAGTATTGGAAAAAAAAGAAGTGTTGAAGAATTAAAATCCGACATCGATTTTATGTTCCTCTGCCTTCATGGTCCCTACGGTGAAGATGGACGCATACAAGGCCTTCTGGAGTACTATAACATTCCTTACAGCGGCTCAGGGATACTTCCTTCAGCAATTGGCATAAACAAGAGCATTCAGAAGGAGTTGATGGTGGACAAGGGATTTAATAGCCCCTCTTACCTTACCATTAACCGGGAACATTGGATACAGGGGAAAGCAAAAGACGCCTTCAAATCAGTGAAAGACAAAATCGGATTTCCCTGTGTGGTGAAACCAGCTAACCAGGGCTCCAGTATTGGTGTGAGCATTTTGCATGAGGCCGATGAGTTCGCTTTTATGTCGGCAGTTGAAAAAGCCTTCTTCACCAAATGGATTGACGCAGCGGAATGGAAAAATCTTTCAGCCGATGAAAAATTTCAGGAAGTAAAATCTCTGGCCGATATCCGTGAAGGAATTGGAATGCCGGTGGTTATTACCTATCCCGCAGAGCTTGAAAGGCCCGTCATTTATAGTCCGGCGGAAATGATTGTTTTCCTTGACAAAGCGCATGGTGCTGATGGATTTGTTGTTGAAAGTCTGGATGGAGAAAACACCGTATTGGTTGAAAGTTTTATCGAGGGGAAAGAATTCAGCTGCATTGTTTTGGAAGATGAAGCCGGCAGGGCCATTGCGCTTCCGCCAACCGAAATACGCAAAGGCAAAGAGCTTTTTGATTACAGAAGCAAATACCTCCCTGGTCTTTCTAGGAAGATCACACCTATCGATCTGCCGGATAAAACAATACAGGAGATCAGGAGAGAATGCGAGCGGCTTTTTTATGAGCTGCACTTCGATGTTTATGCGAGGATTGACGGGTTTCTTTCAAACGATGGAAAGATATACCTGAACGACCCCAACACTACAAGCGGCATGATGCCTTCGTCATTTTTCTTTCACCAGGCTGCAGAGATAGGATTAAATCCGTCTCAGTTCCTCACCTTCCTTATCCGCACCTCAATAGCAAAACGCGCAAAACACAGCGCAGGAATAGTTAAGTACACCAAACTGCTGCAACTTGTTGATCAAAAAATAAATCAGGACAAAAATGCACAGGGCAAAAAAATAAAGGTCGCTGTTGTGCTGGGAGGCTATTCATCTGAACGTCACATCTCGGTGGAGAGTGGCAGAAACATTTTTGAGAAACTGTCCTCTTCTGAAAAGTACGCGCCATTTCCTGTGTTTCTTACTGGAAATGCCAGCTCGCACAAACTGTATCAGATACCTATTAACCTGCTGCTGAAAGACAATGCCGATGACATCACAGAAAAGGTCAGCAACTATAAGCAGCATCCGGTAATATCAGAGATTGTAAAACAATGCGCGGAAATTACCGGCAAGTATGCCTCCAGCTCACTCACAGCTGAACCGGTACTAATAACTTACAAACAACTAAAAGGGCTGGCTGATGAGGTTTTTATTGCGCTGCATGGCCGCCCCGGAGAAGATGGTGCTATTCAAAAACATCTTGATGAGCTGGGTTTACCGTATAATGGCTCAGGAACAGAAAGTTCTTCAGTAACCATAGACAAGTACCGAACCAACGAGATCCTGAAAAACAACGGTTTTCTGGTTGCCGCCCATTTTCTTGTACGCAAAGATGACTGGAACGCTAACAGGACGGCGATAAACGAAAAAATTGAAAAGGAGATCGGCTACCCTTTCATAGCCAAGCCGGTCGACGATGGCTGCAGCAGTGCGGTGAAAAAAATCAGAACTTTTGAGGAGTTCGAACATTTCTGCACGCTGATGTTCAGGCAAGGCGAAGAGCTGGATCCAAATGCTGCACGAAAACTGAACATTAAGGCAAAAGAAGAATTTCCATGCAAAGATGTTGTTTTGATTGAGGAATTGATCAGCAATAAGGATGCGGATCATTTTCTTGAGATAACAGGTGGCATGCTTACGCGGTTTAAAAAAAACGGAGACATCGAGTACGAAGTGTTTGAAGCTTCAGAAGCACTGGCAGGCGGGGAAGTGCTGAGTCTTGAGGAAAAATTCCTTGCCGGGCAAGGCCAGAACATTACACCTGCACGCTACGCCAATAATGCAGGAGAACGACAAAAGATAAGCGAGCGGGTAAAGCAGACCCTTGGAGCCGCTGCAAAAGTACTGGGGGTAACAGGCTACTGCAGAATAGACGCCTTTGTGCGGATTTACAAGGACCTGAGAACAGAGGTAATCTTTATTGAAGTTAATTCTCTTCCGGGAATGACTCCTGCTACCTGCATTTTTCACCAGGCAGCCATTAATGAGTATAAACCATACGAATTCATCGATAACATTCTTGCATTCGGGCGTGAGCGCAGTTCGGCCATGACCAAAAGTACCACAGAATAAATGTTACTTTTATAAAATGCAGTTTGAGATAAAGCCGGCAAACCGTTTCAGTCTTGGCCTGGGTGAACTTTGGGAGTACAGAGAACTTTTCTACTTTTTTACTCTTCGCGATATAAAAGTGAAGTACAAACAAACCGTACTTGGTTTTTTGTGGGCAGTGTTACAGCCTCTGCTTCTCACCTTCATTTTCAGTTTTTTTCTGGGTAAAGCAATCAGTAATTACACCAGTTTACCATTGCCTTATGACATATTCGCCCTGAGCGGCCTTGTTTTGTGGGGTATTTTTGCCACCGGACTGAACAACGCGGGTAACAGCATGGTTAACAATGCCAACATAATTAAAAAAGTCTATTTTCCACGACTTATAATTCCTTTTTCAGCAGTATTGGTAGGACTCTTTGACTTTGTGATGGCTTTAGTTGTTTTTATTGTTTATTGCCTCTTTAAAGGTCAGGCCCTGCACCAAACAGCTTTTGTTTATTTTCCTATCGCGGTATTGCTTACCGCTATTGCCACATTCGGAGCGGGCAGCCTTTTGGCAGCACTTAATGTGAAATTCAGAGATTTCAGGTACGTAATTCCCTTTCTGGTTCAATTTCTTTTATTTATGAGTCCTGTGATCTATCCTGCCAGTATTACCGGCAATAAATATCTGAATGGGCTGCTTGCACTCAATCCTATGTCGGCTCCCCTCGATTTTTTTCGATGCGCTTTAACGGGCGCCGCACCAGCTATGCAGGCTAACATTATCAGTATTGCTGTGGGACTGGCGCTATTGGCATCTGGCCTGGTCTATTTCCGAAAAACCGAAGCCTATTTTGCAGATCTGGCATAAGGCCGTTTAAAAAAATGTTCTGATCGATTCGTGGCGGCAGGCAACATTTGATCCATATTTGCAAACAAATGTTAATGTAGATCAACATTGGCCCCTATTGGGATCAAGAGTAGCGTTATTTCGAAATATTTGCTGTATATTTGAGCTAGAATGGCAAAACGCAGGCTCGATATTGATACCCTGATTTCGCACCTGAAGCGATACCCCGATCTGTCATCACGCCAGATTTATGACCAGGTGGCGGAGGGGATCATCAGTTACCCTACCCTAAAGAGGATGATGGCTGACCTCAGCGCCAAAGGGTATCTTCTGGTGAAAGGAAATGGGAAAAGCACCAGATACAATGTGAGCGCGCTTTATGATGTGTTGCACAACATCAACCCGGATGAATATTTTGCGCAGGAAGTTGATGCAAGGGTTATCAAATCATCCTTCAACCACCAGCTTATAGGAAACACCCTCAATCATATCAATGTATTTTCGGCCGAAGAAGCCGCGATGCTAACTGAGCTTGAAAATTCGTTCAAAGAAAAAATATCGCAACTTGATCCGGCATCCTACAGGTTAGAGCTTGAAAGGCTCGCCATAGATCTGAGCTGGAAGTCGGCGCAGATCGAAGGGAACACTTATTCAC
>JAEZDS010000019.1 GCA_023433205.1 Bacteroidota bacterium | reverse complement strand
TCTGCGTTCTTGCCATAAAAATGATCGAGTATCCTATCAATGAACTTGATCCATTCTGGGTTCAGGTAAGCAAACCGGTTTACGCTATCTCTGCCCTCGCCTACCCGCTTATGGATACTTTAAGGGTGTTTGTGATCAGGGCGGTGAAGGGTCAATCGCCCTTTGTGGCTGACCGCAACCACATTCATCATAAGCTTCTCGATTGCGGCTACAGTCATCGCAAGACAGTGATCATCATCTATATTTTTTCGGTACTTACCCTGGGCTCCTCTATCCTCACCTATTATTTTTCAGTTCCAACATACAGTCTTGTTACGGTGGTAGTAAGCGGACTTATTTTCCTTTCCATTGTAATGAGCCTTAACAGGAAGAAGGTGAAACCCCGTCGTTGATCCTGAAAAAGTCAGGAATAAAAAATGTTTAATTTTGACATCCCATGCTGAGGAACGTCGTATTACTATTTTTTTGTGTGTTTTTGTTGCGGCCTGCCCACTCTCAAAGCTGGTCGCTGCAACAGTGTATTGATTACGCAAGGAAAAACAACATTGCACTTAAACAGGCCAACCTCAGTAACCAGATCGACAAGAACAATGCCACGCAAACCTTTGCGAATTCTCTGCCTTCAATAAACGGAGGCGCCTCGCATGTTTACAATGTGGGCAAAGCAATTGACCGCTTCACCAACACTTTTGCCAACAGCACTGTGTTGTCGCAGAATTTCTACATTACCAGCAACGTTGTGGTATGGGGAGGTTTCAGCCAGCTCAACAGCATTAAAGCCAGCCATTACCAATACTTGAGCGGTGTTGAACAAACAAAACAGCAGGAATACGACCTCAGCCTGAATGTTGCCAATGCCTATATAAATGTGATCTTTTCTGATGAGATCCTGAAGATCTCGCAAAACCAATACAAGGTTACCGAAGAACAGCTGCAGCAAACCATGAAACTGGTAAATGCCGGAGCAGTAGCCGGTAGCGTGGAATTCGACATTAAGGCACAGCTTGCCAATGAAGAACTGAATGTTACCACCGCCGAAAACAATTACCAGATTGCCCTGCTCTCACTTAAACAGCTGATGTATCTCGACAGCGCAGATAATTTTTCGGTTCAGAGACCCGACATTGAAGTGCAGGAGAACGTGCTGCTGGAGGCCGGTGTTGATGAAATTTACGAAGTTAGCGTGAGGAACATGCCCAGCATAAGAAGTTCTAATTACGCCATACAAAGCGCCGAAAAATCGCTTGCCGCCAGCAGGGGAAGAATTAGTCCTGTACTGAGCTTTAATGCCAGCATGGGCACAGGTACATCGGGACTTGCGCGGGATGTTCTGGATGTGCGGTTCACGGGATATCAGCCGAGCGGATTTACCAGTGCGGGCGACACCGTTTATTCTCCAATTACTGAATTTGTTACACGCACCACCCCTTTTGCCGATCAGTTCAGAAGCAATGTGAACAAGAGTATTGGTTTTACACTTAACATCCCTATTTTTAACGGATTGCAGACACACACGTCGATCAGGAACGCGAAATTGAGCGCTTACAATACCAAGCTTTCGCAGGACCTTCTGAAACAAAACCTGTATCAGGACATTGCCCGCGCTTATGCGAATGCAAAAGCCGCGCTTAACAAGTACAATGCCAGCAAAGCCAACGTGTCAGCCGCGGCAGAATCGTTCAGGTACGCGCAGATCAAGTTAAACAGCGGTGCCATTAACACCTTTGATTTCAGCAATGCCAAAAACAGATTGTATGCTGCGGAAAGCAACCTGCTTCAGGCCAAGTACGATTACATCTTTAAACTGAAGGTGCTTGATTTTTACCAGGGCAAACCTCTAGGCTTTTGAGGCAGGAGGTTTTCTGAAGATCAGACGGATGAGTGGAACGGCGGTAAGTACAATTATCGCAAGAAAGATATAACCCATGTAATTGGTGATCTGCGGAAAAGCCTGAACGAGGAAATAGCCAATGGCTGAAAGGCTCACGATCCAGGCAACAGCTCCAAGCACATTAAAAAACATAAATTTCAGGAAGTCTATTTTAATTACGCCGGCAACTATAGGTGCAAAGGTGCGCACAACCGGCAAAAAACGGGCCATCACAAGCGTAACATTTCCACCGTATTTATGGTAATAACGCGTTGTGACCTCAATGTGTTTTTTACGAAAAAAATAACTGTCCTTTTTCGCGTACAACTTCTCTCCCGCTTTTCTTCCGAACCAGTAGCCAGTTGTATTACCCAGAACCGCAGCAGCTATCATCAGCATCACCATCTCAAAATAACCCACCTTCATAAGCTCAGGCTCGGCTTTACAAAGAATGCCCGCAAGCAGAATAAGGTTGTCGCCAGGCAGAAAAAATCCAACAAGCAAACCCGTTTCAGCGAATATTACAAACAGCAGAAGCCATAGTCCACCGTATTCAATGATGCTGTTTGGGTCGGTAAGTTTCTGCAAAAAATCCCACATAAAGTTCAGTTAAATGGAGCGTTCTTAGCGGCAAGGGCACGGGTAATGTTCTCTAAGCTGCTTTCAGGAATTGAAGCGATGAGTTTGCGCGTGTATTCATTGTGCGGGTTTTTATATACCACATCAGGGTCACCCATCTCAACGATCTTCCCTTTTTGCATCACTATCATCCGGTCACTCATATACTTTACCACCCCCAGGTCGTGGCTGACAAAGATACAGGTAAAACTAAACTCCTTTTTCAGGTCGTTAAGGAGGTTTAACACCTGAGCCTGAACACTAACGTCGAGGGCGCTCACGCTTTCATCGCAGATGATAAAATCTGGCTGCAACGCCAGAGCGCGTGCTATACAGATACGCTGGCGCTGGCCGCCGCTGAATTCATGAGGGTAGCGGGCATACTGCGAGGAACTAAGCCCCACCTTGTGAAGCAGTTCCATCACCTGCGCTCTGCGCGCCTTGTCATTAGCCAGTATTTTATGAACCCGCATTGGCTCCAGAATGGCTTCGCCCACGGTAATTCTGGGATTAAGCGAAGAATAAGGATCCTGGAAGATGATCTGCATTTTTTTCCGGTACTGCCTGAACTCGTTATCGCCTAATTTCAGGAGATCGGTTCCTCTGAACAAAACTTCGCCCGACTGGGCCGGGGCCAGACGGAGAATTGTACGACCTAAGGTACTTTTTCCGCAGCCGCTTTCACCAACCAATCCAAGCGTTTCGCCTTCGTAAACATCAAAACTTACCTCATCAACGGCTTTGGTATAAGAAAGCACCTTTCCAAGGAAAGATTTTGTTGCAGGGAACCAGGTGCTCAGGTTTTTTACCTCAAGAATTTTTTCTCTCTTATAGAGTGCTTGCTGCGAAGCGGCACGCTCTTCCGCTGAAATTATCTGAATGTCCTTTACTTGATCTGCTTTTTCTACAAAAGTGCCATCTGGCTGAACATGCATAAAATCGCTTACCACCGGTAAACGATAAGGGCGTGTGGTAAGTGGTGGCCGGCACGATAACAGACTTCTGGTATAAGCGTGTCGGGGATTTGAGAACAATTCCAGGACCGGCGCTTTTTCAACGATCTTACCCTTGTACATCACAACTACAGTATCGGCAAGTTCAGCAATCACCCCCAGATCGTGCGTGATAAACAAAATACCAAGCCCGTGTTTTTGCTGCAGTTTCAGCATCAGTTCAAGGATGGTTTTTTGCACTGTAACATCAAGCGCAGTGGTTGGCTCATCGGCTATCAGCACATCGGGTTCGCAGCTCATGGCCATTGCAATCATCACCCTTTGTTTCTGTCCGCCGCTCAGCTGGTGAGGATACCGCTCAAACATGCCGGCAGGATCGGGCAACTGCACTTCGGTAAAAAGGTCAATCACTTTTTTCCTCGCTTCAGTTTTGCTAAGATTTTTGTGTAGCAGCAAAGCCTCCATCACCTGCTTTCCGCAACGCATTACGGGGTTAAGAGAGGTCATGGGTTCTTGAAAGATCATGGCTATTTTGTTGCCGCGCAGACTATGCACCTCATCTTCTGTCGCACCAACAATATTTATAAAACTTTCTGTGGAAGAATAAAGATTGATACTTCCGGCTTTGATCTTGCCTGGCGGATCTGGGATAAGTTTCATCACGCTGAGCGAGGTAACGGACTTACCCGAACCGCTTTCACCAACTATGCCAATTGTTTCGCCACGGTGTAGTGTAAACGACACATTGTCTATAGCCCTTACCTCACCCGAGTCTGACCCAAATACAGTCACAAGATCTTTTACTTCCAGAAGAGGTTGGCCGCGCATAAACGATGGTAACAGGCTTCAAAATAAGCCATTTTTTTGGAATGAGGAAAAGGGCTCAGCGGAACCTGCCGGGAGGCAGGACAGTGTTCAGTGGAATCCTCTTGGAAGCAGGAGCCAGGACAGAGTTCAGCGGAACCCTCTCTGATGCACTTCACAAAGTGAAGTTTGTTTTGTTAAGCAGAGCCGGCGCTCACAACGAAAACTCAATATACTTTATATCCTCACCCTTGCCGGTAAAAAGTTCTTCGTAGTAGGTTTTGATGTTGATCAGTTCCTGTCTTTCAGGTGGACAGTTTTTATAAAGGTCATTGGTGTGCCAGTGCAATTTCAGGTTGTTTTCGGCTATTACCTCAAGGGTGTATTCGTAAAGACTGGTGCTGTCGGTTTTCAGATGCAGAATTCCTCCGGGTTTTAGAAACTTCCGGTACCGCTCAATAAAAAGCATGTGCGTTAAACGTTTACGCCGCCGGGTACTTTGGGGCTGCGGATCAGGGAAGGTGATCCATATCTCATCCACCTCATTTTCGGCGAAACTTCTTTCGATAAAATCTATTCTTGTGCGAAGAAAAGCCACATTATGCAGGTGCTCATCTATTGCCTGCCTGGCGCCTGTCCAGATACGGTTACCTTTAATGTCAACCCCAATAAAGTTTTTCCCGGGATTGTGTCTGGCCAGGCCTACCGTGTACTCTCCTTTGCCGCAGCCTAGTTCAAGAACTATAGGATTCTTGTTCTTAAAATATGCTTCAGCCCACCTGCCCTTTAAATCAAACCCGCCTGCCAGTTGCTGGAAGGTAAGTGAGAAACAGTTTGTGAACGTTTCAAAATCGGCGAATTTTTCAAGTTTACTTGGCATCTTTAATCAAGCACTTCGGCTTTTTGCATTTCATATAATTTTTTAAATCTGCTCTCACGGCTGAGCAATTCTTTTACTCCACCCTGTTCCACTATTCTGCCTTCGTCAAAAACCAGCACCCTGTTTACATGTTTAATGGTTGATAACCTATGTGCAATAATTATGGAAGTCCTTCCCTTCGCAATCTTGTCAACCGACAGCTGTATCAGCTGCTCTGTGCGCGTATCAATGGTAGCAGTTGCTTCATCAAGAATAAAAATGGAAGGCTGATACACGTAAGCGCGGATAAAAGCGATCAGCTGCCTCTGTCCCGCTGAAAGGCTCTGCCCCCGCTCGGTTACCTGATAACTGAAACCGCCTGTTAAAGCTGTAATGTATTCGTACAGCCCCATCTCTCTTGAGGCCTTTTCAACCATTTCTAAGGTGAGCTCAGGATTACTGAGCGTGATGTTATTCAGCACAGTGTCATTAAAAAGGTAGACATCCTGAAGCACCACACCAGTGTTTTTGCGAAGAGAATCAAGTGTGTAATCACGCACTGAAACACCATCAATCAAAATCTCTCCTCTTTGAAACTCGTAAAAACGGCTCAGCAGATTTATAACTGTTGATTTTCCCGCGCCGGTAGCTCCCACCAGCGCAACGGTTTCACCAGCCTTAATACTGAAACTAACATCCTGCAAAACAAACTGTTCTTTCCTGTAGGCGAACCACACATTTTTGAATTCTATACCGGTGCTCACCTTGTCAAATTCTCTATGGCCCCTGTCCGCGATCATCTCATCGGTATCGATCACACGAAACACCCGCTCGGCAGAAACAACACCCATCTGCAGTGTGTTTAAACGGTCCGCCACCATTCGTATAGGCCTGAAAAGCATGTGAACCATCATCACAAAAAAAGTAATGTCGCCCAGACTGATATCAAAACTGCTGCCCTTTACACCGCCGAACCAGATAATAAGCGCCACAGAGAATGAAGAAAGGATCTCGACCACCGGAAAAAAAACAGAATAATAAAAAATGGAGCGGATGTGCGCGCTGCGGTGCTGCCTGTTGATCTCTCTGAACTTTTCGTATTCCTTTTTTTCTCTGTTAAAAAGCTGCACCAGCCGCATGCCTGTAATATGCTCCTGTGTAAAGGTGTTAAGCGCTGCCACTGCATTCCTCACCTGCGTGAAAGATTTTTTAACGCCTCTTTTAAATAGCGCTGTTGCAACAAAAAGCAGAGGAATGGTACTTAATGCCAGAAATGCCAGCAGCCAGTTCTTGGTAAACATGGCCACAATAAAAATGATCAGCATCACCAGGTCGCCGGCAATCACAATAAATCCCTGAGAGAACATGTCGCTCAGACTTTCAATATCGCTGATACTACGTGTAACAAGTGTACCAACAGGTGTATTGTCAAAATAAGTGTTCTTCAGTCGAATAATATGTGAATAGACCTGGTTGCGCAGATCCCTCACAATATTCTGGCCCAGCAGATTGGTGATGCGTGTATTGATCACCTGCAGCACGGCTTCCAGCAGAAGAAAACCAAGAATAAGCAGGCAGAACCTGTTAAGCGTAGCAAAGCTGCGGTCGCCCATTACTGCTTCATTAAGGGTGTGGCTGATCAGCAGTGGACGTACAATAGCGAGTGAGGCAATGGCCAGTGTTAGCAAAACAGCGCCAAAAAAAAGACCTTTGTAGGGTTTTGTGTAGGACAAAATCCGTCTCACCAAACCACTTCCTACTATTTTAATTTTTTCGTCAGCCATTTAAAATATCAGCCGGGTATTTTATTGACGAGAGAAACAAGGCATTGGCCGGTGCATTGGCACCCGCTGCCGCTCTGTCGCGCGCTTCAATGATCTTTTCAAAATCAGACAAGCCCAGTTTATTTCTTCCCACCATCACCAGCGTTCCTACTATAGCGCGTACCATACCACGTAAAAAACGATCGGCGCTTATGGTAAAGCGGAATTCATGCTCAGCACACCTGTGCCACACTGCCTTACTGATCTTGCAATTGTTGGTTTTGGTCTGTGTGTGGTGTTTGCTAAAACTGGTAAAATCCTGATGTTTAAGCAGCAGAGCCGCGGCCCTGTTCATGAGCTCTATATCCAGTTCGCTGTGGACGAACCAGGTAAAATTATCACGGAAAGGATCTTTGCGGCGTGAGAGGTAATAATAATAGGTTCTTTCTGTAGCATCAAAACGGGCATGGGCCCCTGCAGGAACCTTTTTTAACTTTTGCACAGAAACAGAGGAGGGCAGCACCGTATTGAACTTATAAAGCCAGTGTTTGGCGTTCAAATCAAGTTTATCGTCTTTGCTGTCGAAGTGTGCAACAAAATCGCGGGCATGCACACCGGTATCTGTTCTGCCACAGCCGGTGAGAGCGATCTTTTCCTTTAAGATCATTGATAGTTTTTCTTCAAGTACCTGCTGCACAGTATTGGGGGTATTCTCCTGCACCTGCCAACCGTTGAAATCACTGCCGTTGTAGCTGAGCGTTAAAAAGTAGCGGGCCATCGCGCAAAGGTAGGATTTTAGTACTTTTGCGCCCTTCACATGGCAAAAATTAAGAAGAATTTTGTTTTGGAAAATCTGGAGGTGATAGACATCAGCACCGAGGGCAAAGCCATAACAAAACATGAGGGTTTGGTTGCATTTATTGAAGGCGCGGTGCCTGGCGATGTGATAGATGCCGAGATCTACCGCAAAAAGAAAAATTTCCTCGAAGGCCGGATGATACGCCTTGTAAAAGCTTCGCCGCACCGGGTGGTTCCGGTGTGTGAGCACTTTGGCAACTGCGGGGGCTGCAAGTGGCAAAATCTCGCTTATTCTGAACAGCTGATCTACAAACAGAAGTACGTTCACGATGCTTTTACCAGGCTTGGAAAGCTCGATTTCCCAGAGATTACACCAATACTGGGCAATAAGGACCCCTACTTTTACCGGAACAAGCTGGAGTATTCCTTTTCAAACAAACGCTGGCTCACTCCTGCCGAGATGGCAGAGGATACGGTTTTTGAGAACCGCAAAGGTCTCGGTTACCACATCAGCGGCATGTTCGACAAGGTGCTCGACATTAACAACTGTTACCTTCAGCCCGAACCCAGCAATTCCATACGTAACGAGGTTAAAAGATATGCCCACGAGCACAACCTCAGCTTTTTCGATATCCGCAATCAGACAGGTTTTTTACGCACACTCATGATCCGCAGCACCTCAACCGGAGAGGTAATGGTAATACTGGCGGTTTACGAATGGCTCGAAAAAGAATTATTCGCATTGCTTGATTTCCTTAAACAAAGGTTTCCTGAGATCACCAGTCTGCAGTACACACACAATGCCAAAGCGAATGACACATTGGCCGGACTGGATATTAAAGTTTATGACGGCCGCGATCATATTTCCGAGGAAATGGAAGGACTTAAATTCAAGATCAGTCCGCGGTCATTTTACCAGACCAATTCACTGCAGGCTTATAACCTGTACAAAGTCACCAGGGAATTTGCGGGTCTTCAGGGTCACGAAACCGTTTACGATCTTTACACAGGCACCGGCACTATAGCGAATTTTGTAGCTGGAAAGGCGGCAAAGGTGGTGGGAGTTGAGTATGTTGAAGACGCCATTGCCGATGCCAGGCTGAATAGCTCCAATAACAACATCACAAATACCAGCTTTTTTGCGGGCGATCTTAAAGATGTAATGAGCGAAGAGTTTGTGAAGCAGAACGGCAGGCCCCACGTGATAATTACCGATCCTCCCAGGGCAGGCATGCTCGAAGATGTGGTTAAAGCAATACTTAATGCAGCGCCCGACCGGATTGTTTATGTGAGCTGTAATCCTTCAACCCAGGCCCGTGATCTGGCGCTGATGAAAGAAAGTTATGAGATAAAAAAAGTGCAGCCGGTTGATATGTTTCCACAAACTACGCATGTAGAAAATGTGGTTTTGCTGGAAAAGAGAGGCAGTTAATAATTTATTTTTCCCTATTTCTTCTTTATAGAGGGATGGTGGCCGACGCAGACGATTTTTGTAGCAGATAAATGGAAGATAGCATATTGTTTAAGATAAGGCCGGACAGTATTGATGAGAATTAAAATGCTTGCGGTACTTTTTATAAATTTGAAAACATGTTAGAGAAGATCAACCAGTTGCTGGCAAAAATTCAGGGTTTTGATGCAAAAGACCCGGGCACACTTGAAGAATACCGGATAAAATGGCTCAGTAAAAAAGGAGAGATCAGCGCGCTGTTTGATGAATTTAAGACCGTGCCTGGTGAGCTGAAAAAAGAGGTTGGTCAGAAACTGAACGTGCTGAAAAACACAGCGCTGGAGAAAATAAATTCGCTCAAAGAAAAACTGGAAACAAGTGCCGGGCCGGCCGATGCGCCTGATCTTACTTTACCCGGACTACCGCTTTTTAAAACCGGCAGCCGGCATCCGCTCGCAATAGTAAGGAACCAGATCATCGAAATATTTTCTCGTATTGGTTTTACAGTTAGCGATGGCAAAGAGATAGAAGACGAATGGCATAATTTTTCGGCTTTAAATACCCCTGCCGATCATCCTGCGCGCGACATGCAGGATACTTTTTACGTGAGCACCGATCCGGAAATGGTTCTGCGCACGCAAACATCAAGCGTACAGGTACACATCATGGAAAACAGCAAACCACCAATCAGGACCATTTCTCCTGGCCGGGTGTACCGGAACGAAGCCATCAGCGCACGTGCCCATTGCCAGTTTCACCAGGTTGAGGGATTGTACATTGATGAAAAGGTGAGTTTTGCCGATCTCAAACAAACACTCTTATACTTCGCAAAAGAGATGTTTGGCACAGAAACAAAGATCCGTTTACGGCCCAGCTATTTTCCTTTTACCGAACCCAGCGCCGAGATGGACATAAGCTGTTCGATCTGCAGGGGCAAAGGCTGCAATGTTTGCAAACATACTGGTTGGGTAGAGATCCTTGGCTGTGGTATGGTTGACCCGCAGGTGCTGCACAATTGCGGAATTGATGAAAACAGATACAGAGGTTTCGCATTTGGCATGGGCATTGAGCGCATCACCATGCTGAAATACGAGATAAAAGACCTGCGTTTGTTTTTTGAGAACGATGTGCGTTTTTTAAAACAATTTACCTCGGCCTGAAAATGCAAAACGAATCACGCATAGATACTTTGCGGAAAATGCTTGCAGCTGAGCCTGAAGATGTGTTTCTTAATTACGCACTTGCCCTGGAATACTTCAGGGTACCCTCAACGGTGCTGCTTGGCGAAGAGCAACTGCATAAAGTTCTCAAGATGGATCCTTCATACGTGCCTGCTTACTTTCAATTGGGCAAGGTTTACGAAAGCACCGGTGAATCAGCAAAAGCAATTGAGACATACAAAACCGGAATACATTATGCCGAAATGAAAAAAGACCGGAAAGCAGTGAATGAGTTAAACGAAGCAATCTTTATGCTTGAAGATTAAGCATACTTTCTGGTTCTGCCCTGCGGCTGCAGTTTCAGCCATGCTTTTTCATGCACTCTCAGTGCCGGCCTCAGGCTGATAAACTCATGAACATCCAGAAACATTTTAGCTGCGAGATTTGCAGGAAGTTTTGGGAGGAACTGCGCGGCGAATTCAATCATCTGAAACCGCGACTGAACAAATTCAGTTTGAAGCAGCGACTGCTGAAGGGACTTAAAATAAAGTTGCGCTTCTTCTTCATCGCCGGGATCTCCGTGTTTAAGCAGCAGATCGTGCAGCATGTGAAATTTCACTTTGTGCCTTGTTGCAAACTGAAGAAAATCTTCTGTGTAACCGGAGGCCATGGCGAGAATAAAGATCTTGTCGGCAGCGCCTTCTGAACGTGAGTTCCGGATAACGGCCATCAGGTTCTTCACCTTGTTCCTCCGCTGGTTTGCCGGAAGCAGCCCAAGATATTTTGCGGCAAGATCCGCGCTCAGATAGGGAGAATTAAGCACCAGTTCTTCAGTAAAACGCAGCTCACGGGTACGGTCGTTTACCGCAGTGCTGACGTTGATCAGATAATTGAGAAATCCGAAATAACTGAGCGGAAGCGTTTCGTGCATCAGCTGTTTAAGCTTTTCTAGCACACTCCATGCCTCTTTAAGTTGCTGCGCCGCAAAATGTAATCTTACCAGTGCTATAAAATTTTCGGGCGGACTGGTCTTTACCAGTTTTATTTCTTTTCCTTCAAGCGTACAGCGGCGAAAAAACACCATCATCTTAGCCACCTGCAGTTCGTCAAACAATTCCGAATAAAACTTGCGGTACTGACGTTTTTCAAATGTTACCCTCAGCTCCTCAAGGTGAAACATGTTGGCAGTAAGCGTCAGGTATACAGGCAGCACACTGCTGAACTGCCCTGAAGCCAGGCGTTCGTTCGTACGGCACATCTCAAGCAGGGAGAGGTACATTACCTCCTCATTGGTTTTGTGAATACTGCCGGTAAAGTGACGTAAAATAAAAGTACTGTTCAAGCGCCCAACCGCTTCAACCGACAAAGCCATGCGGCCGGGAAGACTCAGTGCAGCCATTGCAGCAAGATCAGTTGCAAAATTTGATCTTTTGGTGTTGTTTTCAATAAATCCTGAAAAGCGGTTAAGTCCTGAAGGAGTATCTGCACCCTGTAGTTGCAGTTCCTTCCATTGTTTCTGAAAAACCGCGAACGCATTTAAAAAGGCGGCTCCAGCCCTGCTGCAGGCTTTTTGTCTTTTCAGGCGGCGGTTCTCAAGCCTGTCGAATGAGGGATCAAGAAATGAGAACATAAGCGCTGCCACATGTTCACAGAATAACGCTGTACATTCGCAATGACAGTGATCTATCTCGAGCGAAGTTTTTTGAAGCGAAACACGAAAATCTCCAACTTCATAACCATAATGGTGCCCGTGTTTTTCAACCAGTACCGGTTTCTTCTTCTGAACCAGACGCAAACCCTTTCTGAGGTTTGATTCGGTAAAAAGATGTTCAAATTCTGAGATAAGGAAACGCATGCGATATTAAAGTTAACCTAAATCCCCGCACAACAGCCAGCTGATCTTCTTTAAAAAAGTATAAAAAGATCGTCAGGCCGATTTGCTGGCGAAAGCAATACTTGCCACCGCTATTTTAAGCCCCGGTGCCTGCTGCAGAGCCAGCCAGGCGGCCTCAATGGTGGCGCCAGTGGTAATAACATCATCTACAAGCAGAACATGCTTACCCTCAAGCCGATGCGCAGGCCTGAGACCAAAGATCCCTCCAACATTCTCCCATCGCTCATATTTCTTTTTTCTGGTTTGGGTAGAAGTTTCAACAGCCCTGAAGAGGTCGGTTGTATTTAGCTCTTTATCAAGCTCTTCGGCCACACCCCTGGCAAACCATTCGCTCTGGTTATAGCCCCGTGCCTTCAGTTTTTTTGGGTGCAGGGGAATAGGAACGATCGTTTCAATATTCTCCATTGCCCCCTGTTGCCGCAGCTCTCTGGCATAAAAACGGCCCAGGTGAGCGGCCAGTTCTTTTTGATTATGATATTTTATAGCATGCAGGAGGCTTTGCACCCGGCCTTTTTTTTCATAAAGAAAGTAGGAGGTGGCCATATCAGCAGGAACTCTTCCGCGCAAAAGCAATGAGATCTCATTGTCGGGAAGCAGGTGATAGTTGCTGCGCGGCAGGTTTATGATACAATAGCTGCAAATGAACTGTTCATGGCGATACAAGGTATTACCGCAGGCCTCGCAGTGCCTGGGATATATTAGTGACATAAAATCGTTGATAAATGTCATATAAATTAACACTAAAATACTGCTTTGGAATGGTACTTTTGAATCTATGAGCGACCAAAATGAAGAGCGCAGAAAACGCCGGGGCATTGTATTCTGGCTGTTTCCGGCAGTACTGATTGTGACCAATATCATCACCCTGTGGCTGTGGCTTCAGGAAAAGAACAAGGCCGCCGGCGAAAGGGTGGTAACACAACAGATAATGGTTGAGCGTGATAATGTTAAAGAAGAATTACTCGCTCTTCAAAGGGATTACGAAACACTACAGTCAAACGACGCAGTTCTGCAGCAGGACATTGAAGAAAAAAAGCTCAGGATAGAAGAGCTGTTAAAAGAAGCCGAGAAGCACAAGGGCGACCGGTACATCATTGCCAAGCTTAAAAAAGAAACAGAAACATTAAGGCTTATCATGATCGGATATGTTCATACGATCGATTCTCTGAATACGCTGAACCAAACTCTGGTAGCCGAAAAAAAGACCGTTCTGAAACAGCTCGATGTTGAAAGAGAAAAACAAAGTACGCTGGTTAAGGAAAAGGAAGAGCTGAAAGGCACAATAGCCAAGGGTAGTGTGCTGAGCTGTTTTAATATCTCAGCCGAAGGCGTTGCATACAGGCGGGGAGGAAAAAAAGAGATTGAGACCAGCAAGGCCAGAAAAACTGAAAGGATAAAAGTGAATTTTACCCTGGGCGAAAACAAGATCGCAAAGGCAGGAGAAAAAACTGTCTTTATTCGTGTAATGACCCCCGACGGCAAAGAAATGGCGCAGGGCTATAACGACAATTACAAATTTGTTTTTAATAACAGTGTAGGCTACTATGCCGGCAAACAGGTAATCAATTACGCCAATAATGAAATTAACGCAGTGGCATACTGCGATGGTCAGGGAGAGATGGTTCCCGGCACTTACCTTATCGAAATTGTGTGCGACAACGTTGTTGTGGGTAATACATCACTGGAACTTGACTGATTGAGCGCGGAAAACAAGATCATACTTGAAACTCCCCGGTTGCTGCTGCGTGAGTTTACGCCGGCTGATGCCGAAATATGTTATCTGCTCAACAGCGATCCGGAGGTAATAAAATATACGGGTGATGCTGCCTTTGCCGATGTACAGGAGGCGCGCCGATTTCTTGAGAGATACGATCAGTACCGGAAATTTGGCGTAGGAAGGTGGGCAGTATTCGCAAAAAGTGACCGGCAATTTTTAGGCTGGAGCGGATTAAAATACTCACCTGATCTTGATGAGTATGATATAGGATTCAGGTTCTTCAGAACGCACTGGAACAAGGGCTACGCCACCGAATCGGCAACGGCCTGTATCAAGATGGGCTTTGAACAACTAAACCTTCAGATGATAGTGGGAAGAGCCATGAAGGCGAATACAGCCTCAATTAAGGTGCTGCAAAAGATCGGGCTCAGGTATTGGAAAGATGATGCCTGTGGCGATGCAGATGGTGTGATCTATAAGATCGAAAAAGATCCTGGCCAGGCCCCCAAGCAGGATCTCTGCTGACAATGCCGGTGTACTGATCCTTCACTTCAATTTACAAACCAGCGATCATCACCCTAACTGTACCTGGTACCTATTACAAGTATGTCATCTACCTGCTCGTGGTTACCGCGCCATTCCTCTATAGCCCGGTCGAGCAACTCACGCTGCTGCTCCATACTCAGGTGCTGCGACTTCACAAGAAGCTGTTTAAACGCGCTGCTTTTGAATTTTTTTCCCGCGGGTCCGCCAAACTGATCGGCAAAACCATCAGAGAAAATATACAGCGTATCACCCTTCTTTAGCGGGATCTCGTGATTGGTAAAATGTTTCACCTCCCCTGACCGTGAATTGCCAATGGGAAACTTGTTCGCCTTGATCTCTATCACTTCATTGTCGCGCACCAGCCAAAGAGGATTATAGGCCCCGGCAAATTCCAGTACCGATGTTTTACGGTTGAAGGTGCAAAGCGCGATATCCATACCATCGCGCAGCGTATTGTCTTCCAGGTCTTTCTGCCGCAGGGTATCGGTTATACTTTTGTTGAGCTCGTCAAGAATACGTGCAGGCCGGGTGATGTTCTGCTCAGACACCACCCTGTCGAGCAGGTTATGGCCCACAATTGACATAAAGGCACCGGGAACACCATGACCCGTGCAATCCACTGCCGCAAATATCACCTCATCCTCTTTGTCTTCAAGCCAGTAAAAATCACCGCTCACAATATCCTTTGGTTTAAATAATACAAAAGTGTTGGGAAGATGTTTTTTCACAATTTCATCAGGCGGCAGTATGGCGTCCTGAATTCGTTTGGCGTACCTGATACTGGCAGTAATATCCTTATTGATCTCATCCAGCGCTTTGTTTTTTTCAACCACTTCAGCGGTGCGCTGGCTTACTTTCATTTCAAGCACCTTTTTTTCGTGTCGCAACTTCCTTTCCCTGATCTTTACATAAGCGAACAAAGTACCCAGAACCCCGCTTATTACCAGCAGGTAAAACCACCACGTCTTCCAGTATGGAGGGGTAATGTTTATGCCGAGAGTTATTGGCGCACTGCACTCTCCGGCACTTGTACACGACACAAGGTGAAAACGGTAATCGTTGTGGGGCAGGTTTGAATACACTTCCGAGCCTGGTCTGGAAGGTGCATGCCAGTCGTCGTCGTAACCCTCAAGCTTCACCTTATATTTAACGCCTTCAGGATTATCAAGTGAAATGCCGACAAAATCAAATATAAGAGAGTTCTCGTTATAAGATAATTCAATGTTGTCGCTCACCTTGTGTTCATTCAGGTTCACCCGAAAGCCAAGCAATCTGGTAACCGGAGGATCGGCAGACCTGTGCTCTTCGCGAAAATCATAACGGAAAGCGCCGCTGACTGTTCCAAACCACAGATAGTCCTCGTTATCGTGGTAAACAGCGCGTGGCTTTGTTTCCATCGCAGTAAAACCGTCGCCTGCCGTGTAAACTACCACAGTGCTGTCGTTCTTGATCTTATTGAGACCCTTGCTGGTACCCAGCCACACTTTGCCTTGGTGATCAGTAACTGTGAGTGTGATAAAATCCGATGCGAGTCCGTCTTTTGATTTAAGGTTCCTGAAACCGCCTCCTTCGTAGATAAAAACACCGCCCCCCTCCGAACCGATCCAGATCTTTCCCGCGCCATCTTCGGTGATAGAAGATACCGAACCGTAGAGCAAACCATCCTCCCTTCCGATCTTCCTGAAGGTGCCGTTTTCGTATAATGTAACGCCTTTCTGCCTGGTGCCAATCCACACCCTCTTCCTGCTGTCTTCGTAAATACATGAAACATCGTTGTCGCTTAGTCCGTCAATTGTGCGTAATGTTTTTATGGAGTAGGTTGTGGGATTATAGATCACAATTCCTTCATAGGTTCCAATCCACAATTGATTATTGTGGTCGATCATCAGGCAGGCAACAAGATTGTTTACAATTTCATTAAGCGCTGCCACTGAAGAGAACTGCTCCCGCTCAACATCATAGCGCACAACCTTCCCGCCCCAGGTACCGATCCACAGATCTCCTCTCTGGTCCTGAACAATAGCGCGTACGTTGTTTGAAGGCAGCCCGTTTCTGACATTATAATGCACGTATCTGGTACTTTCGGCGGAATTTTTATTGTAAACGGTTATGCCCTCATTAGTGCCAAACCAGTATCTCCCCTTTTTGTCTTTGTTAATTGCCCACACCTGATTGTCAAATAAACCATCATTACGTGAGAACGAAACAAACTTCTGACCGCTGTAGACCTGTAAGCCTTCACCGGCAGTACCGAAAATAATATTGCCCTGCCTGTCCTGCGAAATACTCCTTACCTTGTTTGAAGCAAGGCCATTTGAGGTATTAAAAGCAGTGACTTTTTTCTTTTCAGGCGAATACCTGTAAACACCGTGGTTTGAGCCAGAGGCCCACACATTACCCCTGGCATCTTCAAAAATCGTGTAAATAAAATTCGGACCCGTCTGGCTTCCCGTCATAAAAGCTGCCGGTTGAGAGATAAGAGACTCGAACTGCTCTGTATTTACGTTGTACCTGCTGACAGCTCCGGCAGTTGTACCCAGAAGGAAATTCCCTTCCTTATCGGCAATAATTGAAGTAACCTGCCCTATAGGCATGCCGGAAGGGCGAAAAAAATCTATGGAACGGGTCTGGTGATCGAGCACTTTAATACCCACATCGGTCAGAAACCACATGTTGCCTTTCTTATCCTCGCAGGTATTAAAAACATACTGGCTTAAACCGTCGCGGGCAGAATAGACCTTGATCTGTAATTTCGCTTTTATGTCTCTTGCAGGATTCATGATCCTGATCACACCGGCAGTTGCGGTATTTACCCAAAGACTTCCACTCCTGTCCTGAAAAAAACCGTAGATTTTTTTATCCTTTGGCAGCAGTCGCGAACTGATCTGAACAAACTCTTTTCCATCGTAGCGGGTAAGCGTTCCATTTTCATGTCCCAGCCACAAATTCCGATCACGGTCCATAAAAATGGCGCTAACATTGTTATCGGCCAGTCCGTGTTCGGTGGTATAGTTGAGAAAATTACTGCCGTCGAAACGCGAAACGCCGCCCTCGGTGGCTATCCAGTAAAAGCCGGCGCTATCCTGAACAACTCCTGATACATTCGACTGCGCAAGACCCTTCTGCACGCCATAGTTAGCGAAATAATAGGTCTGTGAATTAAGTTTAAAAACAAGAAAAAGAAGGGATTGTATTAATATCCTTTTCAACATACGGGCATCTCCATGCTATTTTGGAATAAACTGTTAAGAGCTTCCCATAACTGTTTGCAGGGACCTCTGCACTTCTATTTCCTTATAAAAAAGTACGTGCCTCCCTGGTCTTCAAGATCTTTTATCTTCCCGAATTTAGGTGCCTGATTGCCGGCCTGTGAAACAGCGGCTGAAACCTTCTTTACAATCTTTTCAATAGGAAGACAGGCCTCAACATTGTTGTTGAGGCAAGCCGCAAAAGTTTTAGTGAACTGCGAATTATCAGAAGCAAGTTCATATCCTGCACTGGTAAACACCTGAGACGATTTAGCACGGGTAAGTTCAAAATTGTCGCAGCGTTTGTCGTCGTCGCCACCGCGCATGGCCATTAAAAATGTAGCTCCCGACTCACAGGCATCAGTGATCACCAGAGTGTGTACCAGCCTTCCCGAATAGGATTGCATACTTGCTTTCAGATTGTTGATGCCAAAGTAGCTGAACTCATCATCGGTCTTGCCATCGGCAGGTACCCAATACCCGGTAGGACTAACGTATTTACCATGTCCTGCATACCAGATCAGCAAGGAATTAACATTATTGTTCTTAACATAATCTCTTAACTCAATAGAGAAAAACTTCTCCATATCGGTTTTGGTCATGTCTTTTTTATGAAGCACTTTGGTGATCTTGTAGTTTGCCAGGGCAGCTTTCATGGTTGTTACATCTTTTGCCGGACCTTCAAGGCTGGGGAAACTTGTGTATTTGCTGTTCTCGATAAACACCACCCAGGTATTTCCCATTGGATTGTCAACAGCCGCGGTTGCTCCGCTGCGGTTAAGAGCATACTGCTGCTCTGTGGTATTACCATAAATGTCCTTCACCAGGATAGTGAGATCTTTCTTACCGTCGATTTTCACCACCGTTGAAAAAACCGGGTTTGGCTGCGAAGGATTAAAAGAGGCAATAACACCATCAACCATAATTGTCTCAATAAGACTGGCATCCTTAATAATTCCCTGCAGATACACTTCAGGATTGGTATTGTCAATAAAGATCTCATTCTCGAAAGAGGCTATGGGCGCTTCTATGGCAATGATAGGCTTATCGCTTTCGGTTTTTTCGATGCTGTACTGTTTTACCAGTGTGTTATTGTAAACATCGGTAATGGTAACCGTGATCTCATTAAGTTTGTCAAGATCCTTTATGTGCAATGCGAAATCAGGATTGAGCGTGTCAGGCGAAAATTCAGCTGTACCGGAATTTACTCCTATAAATTTTATTGCGCTTGCGTCTTTTACTTTGCCTTTGATCGTGATCTCTTTTTTATCTGAAGCAAGTTTTAATACATCTTTTTCACTTTTGATTGAGGTAAGTTCAATCAAAGGCTGATTATTTTCACGGTTAAGCTCAAAGATCTTTTGGGTGGCCTGTGCAACGATACTTTCTATCTGGCGGTTTCCCTTTGCAAGCTGCTGTACTTTTTTGTAGTCGGCCAGGGCTGCCTTGTAATTCTGAACATGCTCACTGGCAGCAGCGCGTTTAAGGTATGCAATAACATGCTGGTCGTTAAGTTTCAAAACCTGCGAATAATCACTTACCGCTGTAATGTGCTGCCCCAGTACTTCGTAGTAACCGGCGCGTAACATATAAGCATCGGCATCAGGAGTGGTGAGAATAACCTTGGTAATATCATTAACGGCAGATTGCAGATCCTTTTGCGCGGCATACACCTTGCTGCGCGCGGTGAGCAACGGCATGCTCTCTGGATTTTTTTCGATTGATGTGTTGCAGGTCTTTAAAGCATCATCAAGCTTGTTCAGTTTCACCTGGGTTGAGGCGAGTCCCACTGCTGCCGCTGCAAATTTGTCATCAGAGGAAAGGGAATTACGATAATATTTTTCTGCCTCAGCGCTGTTCTTCAGGCTGTCAAGCATAACCGCGTGATTAAAATAATTAAGACTGTTCTTTTTGTCATCCAATGCCATCTGGGTTACTACAAGCCCATAACTGTAGTTGGCAAGACTAAAAAGCACGTTTACTTCCGCAGCAAGGGCTTCGGTGTATTTTTTATCTCGCTCAAGGGCCTTGCGCAACAGTTCGTCGGCCTCGCTGTACTGAGCCAGCTCAGCATGCAAACGTCCAGCATTGTAATAGAGTTCTTTATTTTTAGGATCAAAAACTATGGCTTTTTTATAATCCTCGATCGCTTCCGCTTTTTTGTCTGCTTTTTCCAAACAAACCGCCCGGGCCTTCAGCGCCTTTTCATTCTGAGGGTCCAGCTCCAGCGCTTTAGAATAGCCGTCGATAGCCTCTGTAAAATTTCCCGCCTTCTCCAATTTCTGAGCAGCGTCAATGAATTTTTTAGGACTTTGGGAGAACGCTGTAACAGAGAACATTAAACAGGTTCCCGATACCAGTAACTTACCAAAATTAAGCATGAGATAGTTGTTAAAAAATGACCTACCGAATATACCAATTATTTGTTTTCGCCAGGACTAAAGTTTTTACTTTTTCCCAAAGGCCGACACAAAAGGTGGTTATGCCCCCCTGTGCGGGCAAAAACGACCCCTTTTTTTCAGAAAAGCACCCTGTACTGCGGAATAACAAAAAACCGAAGCTGGTAATCTGTCCTGATATTCCCCGTAAAAAGATCGTACGACTGCTGAAATACGTTAAGGTTCCTGGTCACATTCTGGATGTCAACCGAGAATTCATGGGTAACCCTTCTGCTGTTATAACGGTAGCCTGGTTTTACATCTATTCTGAAATACGGCGCATACTGATGCTCGTAGGCCTGGCTGCCATCGCGGATCTCCAGGTTCATTGCTCTGCTCGCCTCCAGATCGATCGGAACATACCGCTTTCCTCCGCTGTACGTTCCCCGCAGATCCAGCACAATAGTATGCCGCTCTCTGATCCTGATCTCCTTGCCTCCAAGCAGATTGAACACGTAATTTCCATTAAAAGCCGTATTGCGCACCACTTTGTCGCTGGCCTTGTACAAACTTTCAAACAAGCTGGTAGTAAACAACACATAGTATCCGCGGTCATAAAATTTCTCAAGCGTAAGCTCAAAGCCGTAATTCTCGCCCGTGCCGGCGTTAACCAGGTGGCTGATGTTAGGGCTTGTAAAATCTGCCCCCAGGTTAAGTACCGAGAAGTGATCGGGAAAACTCTTTACAGGCACTCTGAACAGATACTGATAGTATAATTCGGCCTTTAACCTGAAAAGCGGGGCAAAACTGTTATCGTACGACAGAACAAAATGTGCGGCTCTGGTAAAATCCAGATTACGGTTTGTTTGTGCACCGCTGCCGGCAGTGGTGTCGGTGGCAAAATAAATATAAATAGGCTGGATCTGACTGTGCAGCCCGGCACCAAAGGCAAGAGACTGCTTCTGGCTGATGGAGTATTTTAATCCTGCACGAGGCTCAATGGCATTGGAACCATTTAAGGTAAAGTATTGGTTACTCAGTCCGGCGTTCACAAGGAACTTATCAGAAAATTTATGCTGATACTGAGCCAGCAGCCTTAGCAATGCCGAAGAACCAGCATAATTACGAAGCGTTATAAAAGAATTACCGGCAAAGCGGTAATCCATGCTGTCGATAAATTGAGTACTGAACAATTCGCCGTAGCCACCGATGCTGAAAAAATCACGTGAACTGATCTTGCGGTTATAGGTGCTGTTAATGGCAAACCTGGTGGTTGCCGTATTCTGCCTGTATTCGGGCCTTTTATTGCCCGGTGTCGAGAAGCTGCTGTCGATACGGTCGGCCTCAATAAGATTTACACTGCTGCTTACACCCACATTTGTTTTAATGTAGTCGTTCTTTTTAAGGAGAATGGTGTGCGAAAGACCGGTTGCGCCAACGTTTGATCGGAAATAGGTATCTCTGGCGCTGAAACCATAGAGGTCCTGGCCTTCCTTTTTATCTTTTTCCAGCAAAGCCACATAACTTAAACCGCCAATCCCCCACAAAGAAAAACGACCGGCTTTACCGGCATTTACATCGGCCTTAAATGAGAGGTCCTGGTATTGAGGCACTGCAGCGCCGGTGCCGAAATCGATATTAAGGGCCCTGAAAACTGACAAGGTGGAATAACGGTAGTTAACAAGAAAAGAGGCATTCCTGCCTGCCGGACCTTCGGCCCCGAGTTCAAAACCGTTAAAACCCACCTGCGCCAGGAATTCGAATTTTTCGTTGTTGCCCCGGCGCATACGCAGATCAAACACTCCGGAGATGGCATTGCCGTAGTCTGCAGGAAAAGCTCCTGTAAGAAAATCTGAATTATCGAGCGTGTTGTTGTTCAGAATGCTGATAGGACCGCCCGTGGAGCCTGCATTGCCAAAATGATTGGGATTGGGAATATCAACACCATTAAGCCGCCAGAGTATTCCCATTGGAGAGTTGCCACGAATGATGATGTCATTGCGCGAATCGTTGGCCCCACTCACTCCTGCAAAATTAGCAGCCATTCGTGCGGGATCATTTCTGCTGCCGGCATAACGCGCGGCTTCTTCTGCACTAAATACACGGGCGCTCACCGAGTTCATACGATTGGCCGTTCTGGTCTTGTCCTGCTCAGCGTTTATCACCACTTCTTCAGCTTCAACCACATTTTCTTCCAGCTCAATATTTAGTACTGTTTCCTTGCCGGCATACACAATAACTGTCTGCACCTTTTCCTTGTAGCCAATGGTTTTTGCCAGCAGCTGCTGCCGGCCAACCGGCACCTGTTCTATTCTGAATTTGCCATCGCCGTCAGTTGAAGACACAAGAAATGGTTTGCTTCCTGTTACACTTACGATCACACCAGGCAACGGACTCTGACTATGTTTATCGACGATGATCCCCCTTACCACCTGCGTGATCTGCTGTGCTTTTATGGTTATTGTTCCCAGAACCAGAAAAATGATCTGAAAAAACCGGCACATATTGTCTATGGTGTTGAAAGTGAAACCGGCAAAACTTTTCCATTAAAGAACCTATGGCCGTTCAGCAGAAAATCAGCAACAAAGGGTGCCATCTCACCCGCCTTCAGCGGGGCCCTGTAACCCGGAAATGCTGCCTTAAGCATTTCCGTATCAACCGCGCCAAGAGCAAGGCAGTTTACACTGATATTATTTTCTTTTAGTTCTTCGGCCAAACATTCAGTCAGCACACACAGCGCTCCTTTGCTGCTGCTGTAAACACTTAGTCCCGGAAATTTTGAACTGCCCTGCACACCCCCCATGCTGCTGATGTTTACCACGTGCGACCTGGTTTTGTTCATTAGTGGCAGCATTTTCTGAAGAAGAAGGTATGGAGCAAAAACGTTGGTAGTGTACACCTGCAGCAAATCAAGAGCTTTGATGGACTCAAATTTTTTTTTGACAAGCAGGCCGGCGTTATTTACCAGACCGCTCAGGGGCATCTCCAGGCGTTTTATTACTGTCCTTATCTTATCCAGGTCTGCAGCACTGGTAATGTCGGCCTCCACCGGCATGATATTGTTGAGATTTTCTTTTGAAACAAGTTTTTCGAGTGTGGAGGTTTTTCGCGAAACCGCCAGCACCAGTGTACCCTTTTGTCGGGCAAGGTGCTTCACCAGCTCAAATCCTATGCCCCTTGATGCTCCGGTAACGAGAATTAGCATTTTTTTGATTGTTGAGCGCACGAAGATAACCTAATTTCGTTTGAAAATGCGCGCCGCAACTCTCTTCCTCCCGGTTCTTCTTTTTACTGTGCTAACAACAGCGGCGCAAACCGACAGCGTTTATTACGGGCGCGATGCTTCTGTTCCCCCTGTAAGGAAAGAAAGACTGCGCGATAAGGACTGGGCTAAAAAAATTACGTTTGGCGGAAACTTTCAGGCCTGGTTCGGTAATCCCACTTTTGTGTTTTTATCACCTACCATCGGTTACATGGCTACCTCAAACCTGCAGCTTGGCATTGGGGGCATCTATAATTATACCAGCGTGAACTATGGCGTTTACGGTAAATTCAGCCAGTCTATTTTTGGCGGACATTCATACGCCCGCTACATCATTGCACAGAATTATTTTGTGCAGACACAGTTTGACCTGTTAAGACAGCCTGATTATTTTTCTCCGGATGCCGACGACAAGGTATGGGTTGATTATCTGCTTGTAGGCGGAGGTTTCAGGCAGATGCTTGGTCCGCGCGCCGCGCTGATGACCTCAATAATGTACAATCTTACCCCGCACCCTTATTCAATTTATCCTTCAAGGGTGATTGTGCAGTTTGGTTTCGTGGGTTCGTTGTAAACCGCGCCGAGAAAGTTCAGCTTCAGAATTTTTTCCGGGGATTAAAAGGTTTTAGCGGCTTTTCCACTTTAGTAAGGATCTCACGCCTTTTGTCGTCACTGGCAAGTGTTTGCAGGGCTTCTTTAATTTCCCAGTCGTTTTTAATGGCATATTCAATTCTGCCTTTCTGGAAATAATACCGTGAAACTATTTCTTCTTCCAGAAAAGCGCTGATCTCCTCTCTGAATTTCTGCAGGTCGTCCTTTTTATTTTCCCTTATCTTGTTTGCCAGGTCATCATACTCTTTGCGGATACTGGCCAGGTATTTTTCCTCCTCGGCATCGGTTTTCAGTTCTTCAAGTTTTTGCTCACTTTCAGTTTTATAGGTAAAATCCCGGCGCTTCAGGTATTCGGCGAACTCACTGTATTCTTCATTATTAAGCCTGAAACTTGAAGGAGCTGAGATCTCTTTCTGTTTCAGCATGTATTCTGTGGCATAGTTAAAAACGTGGAAATTCGAAAGCAGAGCCACCAGAAGGTTACTCATTTTTCTGTCGGGCATTTTCAGGTCGGGCATAATTCCTGCACCATCATAAACTATTCTGCCTCCTCGTGTTTTAAAGGCGGTGATCAGGCTGTCAGGAACTTTTTCAACTCTGCCTTCTTCATCTTTATGGCTGTAATCCAGCGCCTGCACACATCTTCCACTGGGGATGTAGTATTTGGCCACCGTAACTTTGATCTTGGCGTTGTACACCAGGTCTTTTGTCTGTTGCACAAGGCCCTTGCCATAAGTGCGATGTCCGATCACCACTGCCCGGTCAAGGTCCTGCAGAGCACCGCTCACGATCTCGCTTGCTGAAGCTGAGTTCTCATCCACAATAATCACCAGCGGTATCTCAGTGTCGATTGGATTATTGACCGAGAGGTAGCTTTTATCCCAGTCAGGCGTACGACCGCGCGTATACACCACTTCCTGCCCTTTGTCAATAAAAAAATTCACAATGTTCACGGCCTCCAGCAATAATCCGCCGAGGTTTCCGCGGAGATCGAGCACCAGGCTTTTGCAGCCTTTGTTCTTCAGGTCAAGAAATGCTTCTTTCACCTCGCCGCTGCAGTGATCTGTAAAGGCTGTGAGCCTGATATATCCTGTGGTGGAGTTAGGCAGCATATTATAATAAGGAACCGCTTTGGTTTTGATCTCTTCACGGTTCAGGGTTACATCAACCGGCGTTGAAGAACCCGGTTTCAACACTTTCAGGGTTAAGGGTGTGCCTGCCTGACCTTTTAATATGGTGCTGATATCGTCGGTTCGTTTTTTCAGAACATTGATCCCATTCACAGCAATGATCTGATCGCCGGCACGAAGGCCCGCTTTCCAGGCCGAAAATCCTTCGTAGGGATCGGTGATCACAATCTTGTTATCAATATCGTTCACTGTTGCCCCTATGCCGCCATACTCACCGGTGGTCATGTACCTGAAATCCTCAATATCATTTTCGGTATAATATACAGTGTACGGATCAAGGCTGCCCAGCATGGCGTCGATACCGGTTTTCATCAGCTGCCCGGGTTTGGTTCCGTCAACATAGGCAATGTTAAGTTCCCGGTAAACGCTGTTAAAAATGTCAAGGTTTTTGCTGATCTCGAAATAGTCGGGTGTGTGGGCAATCACAAAAAAAAGTGCCGCCACCAGCGAAAATGTGAGAAGCCCCTTTCGGGTTTTTGTTAAAATATTGGATTGGAACGACATTTTGGAAGAAATTTTCCTTAAAAATAACGATAGTAAGCAGGTTTCCGACGAAAATGCAGCAATATTGTGATTTATGTTTTTTTATTGTCGGAAACCACCGATTATGTATTAATTTTGCCCCCCGAATTAATCCCGTAAGATTATGACATTTGTTTTTTAGTCGGTGTACCTGGGTTGTATGCTGATCGATTTTCCAGGGCTCAGGTCCCCTAAATTCCAATTTCATTTTCCAGCCGGCACTTAATACTACGTATGAAACTATCCATGTTCAAATTCAATCTGCCCAAAGAACTTTTGGCAGAGCATCCTGCAAAAAACCGTGAAGACGCCCGTATGATGGTGGTTGATCGCGCTAGCGGGAAGATATCACACAAAAAATTCAGGGATGTTATCAATTATTTTGATGATGGCGATGTGTTAATGCTTAACGACACCAAGGTTTTTCCTGCCAGGATGTATGGCAACAAGGAAAAAACCGGTGCCAAGATAGAGGTGTTTTTACTGCGTGAACTGAATGCGGAAAGCAGGTTATGGGATGTGCTGGTTGATCCCGCCAGAAAGATCCGTATCGGTAACAAGCTTTATTTTGGAGAGGACGATAGTTTGGTGGCTGAAGTGATCGATAATACCACATCAAGAGGGCGTACCCTGCGCTTTCTGTATGACGGAAGTTATGAGGAGTTCAGAAAAGTTTTGTATGACCTGGGTGAGACCCCGCTTCCAAAATACATTAAAAGGCCTGCTGAACCCGAAGATACAGAGCGCTACCAGACGGTATTTGCCAAAAACGAAGGGGCTGTTGCCGCGCCAACCGCAGGCCTGCATTTTAGCCGCGAACTTCTGAAGCGCCTTGAGATAAAAGGTGTACAGTTTGCGCCGCTTACCCTGCACATCGGCCTGGGCACCTTCCGTCCGGTTGAGGTGGAAGATCTTACCAAACACAAAACAGAAAGCGAGGAAGTGCTGATCTCAAGCGATACCTGTAAAATTGTGAATGCCGCAAAAGACCGCAAAAAAAAGGTTTGCGCAGTTGGCACCACCGTGATGCGCGCTATTGAGACCTCTGTTTCAACC
>JAEZDS010000255.1 GCA_023433205.1 Bacteroidota bacterium | reverse complement strand
TAAGCACTATGTGCGCGCTGGGAGAAAAAGCCACAATACAGTTTTGTACAGTTAAGGTCACGCCCTCAGGTACAACAAGAATTTTATCCAGGTACATATTTTTTTCTATGGTCTGCGACTCAGTAAGTGTTTCGGTGCTAATGGTACTTGCTGAACGATAAGTTGAGTTGAATTGCGGGTCGCATGGGATTTGAGCCATCCACCCGCTTGGCAGGCAGGCAAAACCATGCCTGTTAACGTAAACTTCGTCTTCATTAGTGCAGCCATTGACATCTGTTACTTTAACCCTGAATTTCTCCCCTGACCACTGTGTTATATAAGTAACTCTCGTATTCGTAAACGGCACAGTAGAACTGCCCGAAAACCACTCATACGTAGCACCCTGTATAAGTGGTACTGCTTCCAATTTTGCATTACACAGCCTTTTGGTGGAAAAATCCGGGCCTGCTGAAATCACTGGCCGTGTGCCTGTAATAGGTATCCCGTACTTTAATTCAATCTCGCTGACGCCAGTAAAAACTTTCACCTTGTGCGCACCCGGTGACAAGCCAGACTTTGAAGCCGATGAGGTAATTGGTCCGCCATCCCAGCTATATGTTGCGTTGACACAATTCGAGCAATAAACTGTAGCGCTACCATTATCTGCACCACAATTGGACACCCCTGTGCCTACATTAGCATCAATACCAGAGGATGGTAAAGGTGTAACAATTACATCATCTACAGAGATCTCCTGTTTAACAGTGCAACCCTCAGGGTTAGTAGCAATGTAAGTATAAGTACTTACCCTGTCACTAAAACAATTGGTGAAAATAACATCCCTTCCATCGTTGGTTGACATAACGGGAGCGCAGGGGCCAGGCTGTAACCATTCAAAACTAAAATTAGAAGGCCCAAACTTAAAAAGTTGATCATCACCAGTTTCAAAAGGGATATCTTCTGGTGCATTTGGCGGGACAACCTGAGCCCCAATCAATGCAACCCCAGTTTCAATCTGCTCTGGGCCCGTATCTGCACTTGCAGAAGCATGAGTGATCGTGTAATCTCTCCTCTCGCTAAAATTACCTTTGCAAGTAAAAATTAATAGCACAGTGGACTGATTAGCCAAATCAGTACTACTCACATATTCGGCCGTAGAAAGTGCATCCGGAATATCAATTAATATATCAAGCCCTGATCCCGCGGCAATACTGCTGTTCAAACGAACCTTAAAGGGCTTGCTTCCGTTAGCATCCTGGTTCATGATCATCACCGCTATACGGTCATCTGACTGTGCTGCCCAGGCTTTTATTTTTGAGCTGCCGGCATTACTGATAGCTGCAGTAAAGAATTTTCCTTTAAAATGTTCGGCCATCATTTGGTAATGGTAGTACATGGGTCTTTTTTTGCCGGTACAGTTACTTATATAACCAAAAGGCCTTGAACTGCCGGATTTCTCGCACCCTCCCTCTTTCACGCTCCATAGAGTCATGAATTGAACCCAGGGAGTACCCCCGGAATGTTGTTTTAAAGCTTCCGCATATACCTCACACAGCCATTGTCCACCGGCAAAGCTGCGGCTATCCCATTCTTCGATCACATCGGTGAAATGAGTACTCTCATCCTTGCTGGTAAAGTTGTCGAGGTTAAATTCAGTGAATGCTATTCTGCAATTGCTAATATCCCGGCCGGCACCGGTTATCAATTCAACCAGCCCTTCTCTGAGTGTAATTCCTGTACAACTGATCTTGGCGCCTATGCCGCTGGTAGAATGCGAGGGATTGTCCTGCACCTGCGCGAGGTCGCCTGATGAAGGATAATAGTGAACGGAGATTATGTCAACAAAGTATTCGCCCTGGGCGTTATTGCCAGTGCCAATCTTTCCCATAATTGAAGTATTTGAGTTATTAGGATCTGCCGGGTCGCTAATCAGTGCAGCCAGCATTTTATGACCATTCACGTCGGTAGAAAAAGAGGCGAGTTCAGGGCCAATGATCTTAATGTACTTGTGTTTGTTTTTCATTGCCGTAGAAAAAACTTTCATGTATTCTGCAATGGTTGGCGCATCCGTTTCTGCGGACAGGCCAAAACCATGCGGGTCTGTGCAGGTGCCAAGAGAAAGGTCAGGCTCGTTGGCGACGCTCCAGTACAACACATTAAGGCCCAGCACGTTATTGAGATGCTCTACCAGATTCGCCGCTATCGTAGCCTGTTGCTGCAGGGTATGAGCCGCTAAGGGACTATAACCGCTCTGAGGCACGTAGTTGGGACATAGCGTGGGAGGCGCGTAACTTACTTGTATGATCACATCCATGCCGGCGTCCCGAATCTTCCCTATAAGGTGCTCTAATCTGTCTACTGGTGTACTAATAGCAAGTGAGTTTGCATCAAAATCATACAACTGATCCCAGTTCGGGGCAATGCCGCCAATGCGCACCATTTTGCAGCCCGAGGCTTTTACGGCCGCAAGCTGGCTTTCGAAGTGTGAGCCGAACAATGATGCGTTAGCTTCATGAACGTTTATAAACCACGCATTGACTCCGTAAATGTCTGTGTTAATGGTAATGCCCTGCCCGGCAACAAAAGTTGATAGGGCAAAAAGGCAACTGATCAAAAAGTTTCTTTTTGTTTTTTTGTTTTTCGTCTTTTTCATGTGTTTGGTTTGTAGGTTTAGTGGTTATTTATGGTTTTATAGCTATGTGTTTTTGGCTTCTGGCTAATTATGTGTCGTTTCGGCTCATACCTCTGTATCTTTATTAAAAAATTATTGCAGATGAAAAACCTGATTATTTTTTTAGTATTGACTGGTTTTGGAATTACAACTTGCCACTGCCAAAGCTGGTACTGGGCCAGCAAGTTCGATGAGGACGGTATGGAAATTAAATCTCAAATTGGGGGGATAGACAAATACGACAATTGCTACCTCACTGCGGAGACTGCCTCTATGTACCACCGCGACCCCTGGAAACACTATTACCTTCTTAAGTATGACAGCGAAGGATTTCTGGTCTGGAGTAAAATGATCAACGAGTACCTGAACGCGCCGATCGTTACTGACTCTGAGGGAAGATCGTATCTTGCAGCCCATGACAAACTGGTGTGTTTTTCAAAGGACGGGGAGCAGCTCTGGTTAATAGACACGCAGTGGCAGTCGTATTTCGCAAACATAAAGCTATTTAATGGCGATTTGTGGGTGCATGGCAGTGAATACCATGCCGACAGTACCAGAACTTTTGTGGCAATTTATGATATTGCCGGCCACTTAAAAAGTAAGATATTCGATCATAAGCCGGGTTTGGCAGCGGTTACTGCGTCCGGAGAGTTTTACCTCGCCAGTCCTGATTTCCCTCACCCCGTTTCCGGCAATACTGGCAGATTAAGAAAGTACGACCAGGCGGGTAATTTGTTATTTACTGTTGATGTACCTGACAATCCCAAACTTATTTGTTGTGATAATAAAGATAATGTTTACATCGAAGGCACATTCGGCTACAAGGCCATTTCTCTTAACGGCAGAAAGTATAGAGTACCAGATGGTACTTTAGCGCATTACCACTACCTCGTTAAATACGACCCCCAGGGCAATCTTTTATGGCACAAGATCATTTCCGGCTCTTTAGGCACGGCTACAATGAAAGTGGATAAAAGCGACAATCTGTACTATTCTATTCAATACTCCAAAAAATGCCAGATCGAAGGAGACCTGGAGTTGGAGAGCACCGGCTCTAACCTTATGATTCTAAAATACAGTCCGGAAGGCCAGCTTTTATGGAAGGCTGACGAGCCTGGCGACGGCTGGGGATACGCCAGTCCTCGATCAATCTGCCTTAAAGATGATGAAATCTGGATTTCCGGTACTTTCCGGGATAAGTTTCAGTTCGGGAATACAGATATTAAAGCTGAAAATGATACCTACACCGAACTGTTCGTGGCCCGTATTAAACAAGAAACCAGCGTTGGCCTCCTAGATGATGAATCAGCTTTTTCCTCTTTGGTGAAGATCAACCCTAATCCCTCGGCCGCAGTTTTTTCAGTCCGCCTCAAAAATGTGAGTTCAGGCGAAACAGCGTATCGCGTAACAGATGTACAGGGGCGCAATGTGTTAAACGCAAAGCGAGAATCCAATGACAAACCCTTTGAGTGCGACCTTTCAGCGCAGCCCTGCGGTCTCTATTTTCTGGAAGTCCGGAACGGCGAGGAGAGATCTGTACATAAGCTGGTGAAACAATAATTAGAAGCTCAAAACAATATGTCAAAGAACTGGCATTACAATTAGGCTCTGGGTCAAGCCCGGAGTAAGGTTGTTATGCCAGTCCTTTTCGCTGCATAACCTCAGCTTTCGTGGGTGGCGGTCTGATAAATTCAGTTCGCTTATCAGAAGACTGTTATGCAATGTTAATGCCAGGGTTTTTTTACTCAGTTTGGGGAATTTACGATGGCCTTAAATGTGCAAGAACTACTTCGCGATCGTGATGAGAAAATATTTGCTGATATACTTCTGCGTGTTTGGTTTGGCAGAAAGCCACTCCCAAAGCTGGTACTGGGCCAGCAAGTTCGATGAGGAAGGTATGGAAATTAAATCTCAAATTGGGGGGATAGACAAGTACCACAATTGCTACCTCACTGTGGAGACGGCATCTATGTATCACCGCGACCCCTGGAAACAATATTACCTTTTAAAGTATGACAGCGAAGGAAACCTGTTGTGGAGCAAAATGATCAACGAGTACCTGAACGCGCCGATTGTTACTGACTCTGAGGGGAGATCGTTTCTGGTGTCTCAGGATAAGCTTGTCTGTTTTTCACAAGATGGGGAGCAACTGTGGCAAAAGAGCACAAACAGCTTCTACAGGTATTCCACGCTAAAACTGCATGGCAACAGCCTGCTTACCACAGGTGTTGATTTTTACAGCAACCCTGGGAAAGCTTTTGTGGCTAGGTTTGACCTTGACGGAATGTTACAACAAATCAGTTATGGCGACTACGGTTATGCAAGAACAACCTTCGATAATAACCAAAGAATTGTTTCTGCCAAAATAGGACTGGGCAAACAATCAGATGGACACTCGAACTTTTTAAGTGTTACCGATTTTCAGGGCTCAAACATCGCAACATGGATGATCCCACACTCAGCCACTGATCTTCTAACCGATAATAACTCAAATATTTACATCGCAGGCTTGCACGACATATATCCAATTACAATTAATAACGTTGAATATACAACTCCAGGTAAATACCTCGTTAAATACGACCCCCAGGGCAATCTTTTATGGCACAAGATCATTTCCGGCTCTTTAGGCACGGCTACAATGAAAGTGGATAAAAGCGACAATCTGTACTATTCTATTCAA
>JAEZDS010000198.1 GCA_023433205.1 Bacteroidota bacterium | reverse complement strand
CCAGTATCCAGACATCCTGCCCGTTACAATGATAAGTGGCAGCGAGTTTTTCTGTAACCGGGGTGGTAACCGTTACATTTTTTACTGTTACCGAACCCAAACCGGCAGCCAGTGACATATCAATGATTGAATAAGCAAATGGGGCAACTGTTGTAGCGTGTGTGGTAAACAAATAATATTGATGCGCCGAACCTGGTTTTTTAACTATCAGACTTGATTGTGTTGAAGAGGCATGCCCGCCCAGGGTATTGCCATTGGCCATGAGCTGGTGGTTTTTATTGTATACATTTTCACCGTTGGTGTACATCAGCAGGTTGCCGGAGGCATCAGACATAGAAGCGCAGCCTTCTAGGGCAACCATAGCACTATTGCCCAGGTCGACCGGAGGATTAGTGCTGAAATTTAATGCCGCATTACTGCCAAAATACCAGTTTATTGCCTCGTTCTGGGCCTGCAGCAGATTAATGCTGCAGGCGATCAAAACCGTCAGAACGTATTTAATCATTCGGTCTGCTTAAAATATTATATCAAGGTAATAAAATTTTCTGAAAGGTGACATTCGAAGGACCGTTGTAGCTCATAGTCCAGGAGCCTGGACAGGCTGCTCCGGCAGGATAAGGCCATGTAATTGATACTCCGGAAGAGGTGATACATGGATCGGTATGTCCTACATCATTAGGCTGGGAAGTTACAGGAACCCCATCAATTTCTATCACTACTACATGAATATCACCTGGTGTAAGCGCCCCGCATCCTGGCACAAGGAATGAATTTGAAGCAGTAATCAAATCCCCACCGATTGGTGAATTATAACAAGGAGTCCCCAATTGACACTGGTCATCCCAATATTCTATAGCTACCCTTATATCACAAAGTGAATAATTGTACACTGTAAAGGGATCGGTTGGTGCCTGAGATTTACCGCTAAGCGCTAACAGAAAGAATAAGGAAAGCAGCGCAGGTTTTGCACGATTTGCGTTTTGTTCTTTTGGTGTTTTCATAAGTTTGGTTTTTAAGTTTGGCGTAATGTACCCCCCCCTCATATTTCCAAATCTTATAGACGAACGGCCGGTTTTATCGACGGAACTTTGATTATTAGTAAGATAAACAGTAGACTCCTTCATAAATTAAGCTAAAACCACAGCGCAAACTTTTTAAACTAAATTCTTTATCGTAATATTGCAATATAATTGTAAAGAATGGGTGCCTCAAAAACAGAAAATTTTACCGACAAACAAAATCAGATCGCAGTTCTCACTAAAGCGTTGGGACATCCTGCGCGTATTGCCATTATGGAGTACCTGCTTAAAGCGGAAGGATGTATCTGCGGAGATATTGTTGATGAGCTTCCCCTGGCGCAGGCTACTGTTTCGCAGCACCTGAAAGAATTAAAAAATGCGGGACTGATAAAGGGAAATGTGGAAGGCAACGCCATTTGTTATTGTGTGGATGAAAAGGCGTTGAATAAACTTCAGAGCTATTTTGGGCAGATGGTGGTGAAGCTCGAAAAAAATAAGTGCTGCTAGTTTTCCCGGATATATTTAACAACATAGGAACATTAGGAACATAGATTACACATAGAAACTATATACTAGCTGCCTATTATAGATCTAGTCACCACCTTCGGTGTTGACAAGCACTCATAGAATGATCCGATACACTAAGAAAATATAGCTCCGAATAGAATTTCACATAGATATTGTCACTCCACGCCAGAAAAGAAAATGGAAAAGACCAAAAAATTAAAATCCCTATGTACCTATGTGTTTGAAATAATAACCAGTCCCACTATGTTCCTATGTGTTTAAAAAACTAACGACTTTAAAACAAAACTATGAAGCTCTCACAACTCAAAGAAAAACTCCTCAACGCGCAGGCTGTTGATTTTAAACTGCCCGACGGTACATTTGTCCCCGAACATTTTCACGTTACTGAAGTAGGCGTAGTAACTAAACATTTTATCGATTGCGGCGGCGTAGTGCGAACTGAAAAGGTTGCCAACTTTCAGTTATGGGACGCCAACGATCCGATAGTTATCGGATTTGATCACCGCTTAAAACCCCAGAAATTACTCAAGATCATCGGTCTTTCAGAAAAAACTCTCGGCATGGAAGACCTCGAAATTGAAGTGGAATACCAGAGCCATACCATTGGGAAATACGATCTTGGTTTTGACGGTTCGGCTTTTCTGCTGCTTCCAAAACAAACAGCCTGCCTGGCACAGGATCAGTGCGGCATTCCACCTGAAAAACAAAAAGTAAAATTATCTGAGGTCAATCAAGCTAAAAACACCTGCGCGCCGGGTGGCGGTTGTTGCTGATTGTATGTTCAGTAAACTCCATACATTCTGTGAAGCACTCACACAGAACTTCGCTACAATTTCACCGGAAAGAAAAGAGATCCTGGAAAAGATCAGTGCCTATATCCAAACAAAACAGCAACAGAATAAAATTACAAACCTTGTGTATATCTGCACCCACAACTCAAGGCGCAGCTTTTTCGGGCAGATCTGGGCAATGGCAGCGGCAGAGTTTTACAATCTTAAAAACCTCCGCGCTTTTTCCGGCGGCACCGAGGTAACAGCTTTTAACCCAAATGCGATCCGGTCGCTTCAGAGAGCAGGATTTATGATAGAGCCGGCAAGCCAGGGCACGAATCCACTTTACAAAGTTTGGATTGACCAAAATCAAGAGGCGGCAAAATGTTTCTCGAAGTTGTATGACGATGCTGCTAACCCCTCATCAGAATTCGCGGCAATAATGGTTTGCGGAGGTGCAGAACAAAACTGTCCGTTTATCCCCGCAGCCGAACTGAGGATCTCCACCACATACGACGATCCGAAGATGTTTGACAACACCCCTTTACAGGATCAGAAATACGATGAACGCAGCAGACAGATCGCTACAGAAGTTCTGTATGCCTTTAGTAAAGTGAATAAATGAAACTCAAATTCTGACAATTAATACAATAGAATCTATCAACAGAAATTATGTCCCTTCAAGACTGCGCTCCCGCTGTTAACAGAAAAAAACTCGGTTTCCTCGATCGCTATCTGACCCTGTGGATCTTCCTGGCCATGGTGCTTGGCGTAACCATTGGCAACGTTGTTCCCTCTTCGGCGGTTTTTATCAATTCATTCTCCAGCGGCACCACCAATATTCCTCTTGCTATTGGTTTGATCCTGATGATGTATCCACCACTGGCCAAGGTTCGTTACGAAAAGATGGCGGAAGTATTCCGCAATATAAAAGTACTGGGCACTTCTCTGCTGCTAAACTGGATTATTGGTCCGGTGCTGATGTTTATTCTGGCGGCGCTCTTCCTGAAAGGACATCCTGAATACATGACTGGTCTTATTCTGATAGGATTGGCCAGATGTATAGCCATGGTAGTAGTTTGGAACGAACTGGCCGAAGGCGACCGTGAATACGCGGCGGGATTAATTGCCCTAAACAGCATTTTCCAGGTCTTACTTTACAGCGTGTATGCATGGTTCTTTATTACCGTGCTTCCGCCATTGATTGGCATTAATGGTATCGAAGTAAACATCACCATCTCAGAGATTGCAAAAAGTGTGGGCATTTACCTCGGTATTCCGTTTCTGGCAGGATTACTTTCAAGAATAATTCTGATCCGTGTAAAGAGCAGGGAGTGGTTCGACAAAAAATTTATTCCTTTTATATCACCTCTCACGCTGATCGCACTGTTGTTCACCATAGTTGTAATGTTCAGCCTCAAAGGTGAAGTAATGCTGCAGCTGCCTTTTGATGTGCTGCTGATTGCCATCCCCCTGGTGATCTATTTCGCCTTTATGTTTCTGGTAAGTTTTTTTATCGGGAAGAGGTTCGGTGCAGACTATTCAAAAAGTACGGCTATCGCCTTTACAGCGGCAGGCAATAATTTTGAACTGGCAATAGCTGTAGCCATAGGGGCTTTTGGCATTAACAGTGGCCAGGCCTTTGCGGGAGTGATTGGTCCGCTGGTAGAAGTGCCCGCTCTTATAGCACTGGTGAATCTGGCTTTCTGGATCAGAAGGAGATACTATTCCCTGCCAATCGGTTAATTTTTCTGTTAATAAACAAAATTCCTGACTCGCAGGCCCACATCTCATTTGCCTAATTTTAGGCTTATGAGATCACTAGCTAATATCTGCCTTCTTACTGTTATTGTTACCGCCTCATGTGTGCCTGCACGTATGCTCGATGAGTCAAAAGCCAAACTAAAATCCTGTGAAACAGAACTGGCTGCATTAAAAAAATCTTCCCAGGAGAGCGACGCAATTCTGGCCGAACTTAAAGAACAGGGAACCAAAGACAGAAAAAGTCTTGATGGTTTACGACGCGATACTGCCATTGTTGGCAGCAGTTTACGTAACATGACATCGAAATACGACAAGCTGAACCAGTTGAATGAGCAGCTCATGGACAGGCTCAACAAATTGCTTACCGGCAGCGAGCGCGACAATGCCAAACTGAGCGGCGACCTGCAGATGACCACCGAACAGCTTCTTAAAAAGCAGGATGAATTAAAGGCTCTTGAAGCCAGGCTCAATCAACAGAAGGCCGATCTTGATAAGCTGAACGAGGAATTAAAGAAGCGCGAGGCCCGAGTAAGTGAGCTGGAAAATATCATCAAACAAAAAGAAGAAGCCAGTGAAGCACTTCGCAAAAAAATGAGTGAAGCACTTGTTGGTTTTGAGGGGAAAGGACTAACAGTTACACAGAAGAACGGAAAAGTCTATGTGAGTATGGATGAGAGTCTGCTCTTTGCCAGTGGAAAAACCAATGTACAACCCAATGGGGTAGAGGCGCTTAAAAATGTAGCAAAAGTGCTTGAACAAAATCCAGACATCAACGTAATGGTTGAGGGCCACACTGATGATGTGCCGATGAAAGGCGCTGGAGAGATCAAGGACAATTGGGATCTGAGCGTGATGCGCGCCACCTCTGTAACAAAAATAATGCTCAGCAGTGCGAAAATAGAGCCACGCCGTATCATTGCAGCAGGCCGCGGCGAATATGTGCCGCTGGATAATGCCCAGAACGCCACTGCCCGCAAAAAGAACCGCCGCACCGAGATAATCCTCACACCCAAACTTGATGAATTGCTAAAAGTGCTGGAAACGAACTAGCGCGATCATAGGAACCATGACTGAAATGATGCAGGAAGCATGACTTTCTTCCCGTTACACAATCCCGGCCAGCCTCTGATAACATAGCATATAACTTCCTTTGCGCGCTTCGCGTCTTTGCGCGCCATTGAAACCGAACTACCAGATAAATGATGCAGGAAGCAGACTTTCTTTCCGTTATACGGTCCAGGCATGTCTCTAATAACATAGCATATAACATCCTTTGCGCGCTTCGCGCGCGCCATTGACACCGCGGTACTGTCCTGCCTCCTCCTGTGGTGGTCGCGCCGCCTCGCGACTGCTTCCATACGGTTAAACCATAATAATCTCCACTCCCCATTAAACCTCCTCCCTCTTTACGCGTCTAACAAGCCGGCAGATGCCCGGCCCCAATTAGTTATTTTTGGCATCCTGCTTCCACAGAATAGTTGTATCCTTAAACCATTTTTCTGAAGTGAACGTTTTGCGCCCCATAACTTTTGTTCTGCTGTTCTTCCTCATGCCGCAGATCCTATTCACACAAACCTACTCCGTCGGCGGCCTTATTCACGATGGCAAAGAACCTGCCATTGGCGCCATAGTTAACGTTCTTGGAACGGATTCCTCATACATAAAAGGCGCCGCAACCGGTATTGACGGAAAGTTTTTAATAGCTGGGTTAGCTCCCCAAACATACCTGCTTAAGGTTTCACTGTTCGGATTTAAGGACCTGTACCGCACAATCCAGTTAAACCAAAACCTTGAACTTGGCACTTTAAATATGAAACAGGATCTGAAACAACTGGAAGAAGTTCAGATAAAAACCGAGGCAATCGCAGCTACCCAGAATGGCGACACCAGCAGTTTTAACGCCGCTGCTTTTAAAACAAACCGAGATGCCACTGCAGAAGAACTTGTAGCAAAGATGCCTGGTGTTACTATGCAGGATGGCAAAGTTCAGGCCCAGGGAGAAGATGTACAGCAGGTGCTGGTTGACGGTCAGCGCTTTTTTGGCGATGACGCAGCGGCAGTACTCAAAAATCTTCCTGCAGAGGTGATTGATAAAGTGCAGGTATTTGACCGCAAGAGCGAGCAGGCGCAATTCACCGGTTTTGATGATGGCAATACGCAGAAAACCATCAACATCGTGACAAAAGTAGAATTCCGCAATGGCACCTTTGGACGCACGTACGCAGGTTATGGCACCGACGAACGTTACCGCGCAGGCGGTGTGGTGAACAGGTTTAAAGACAAACAGCGAATAACATTGATGGTAATGAGTAATAACGTGAACGAACAGAACTTCTCCAGTGAAGACCTCGTTGGCGTTTCAGCAGGAAGCAACCGCGGGGGCGCACAGGGCGGACGAGGCCGACGGGGTGGCTTTGGTGATAATTCAGGCAACTTTCTTGTGAATATGCAGGATGGCATCAGCAGCACTAATGCCGTTGGTTTAAATTATACTGACGTATGGGCGGAAAACACAACAATAAATGCCTCATATCTCTTTAACCAAACGTTTAACAGGTCAGAGTCGGAACTGCGCCGCCAGTATGTGGTAGGCGCCAACTCAGGATTGATTTATGAAGAACTGAGTGCTGCCCGTACCGACAACTATAATCACAGGTTAAACATGCGCATTGAAACAAAACTCGATTCAATGAACAGCCTGCTCTTCAGGCCCAGATTATCAATACAGAACAATGCGGGCACAAGCGCTTTCAGCGGGAATAACAGTTCTGCGGAAGGCATTCTGAGCACTATCACCAATAACTTCAATTCACAACTTCAGGGCATCAACATTCAGGTCCCAATGCAGTACCGTCACCGTTTCTTAAAGAAGGGACGCACGATCTCTTTTGAGCTCGAACCTGAATATAACCGTACCGGGGGCGAAAATGCACTGCAAACCTCAAACAACTTTCTAAGCGACACCCTTAACACTAACAGTCTCGACCAGCGGTCGCTACTGAAAAAAGATGGATACGGCGGCGAGTTTGAGATCACCTATACCGAACCGGCAGGCAGAAATGGTGCCATTTCACTTAATTACGAATCAAACCTGATGATGTCTTCTTCCGAAAAAAACACCTATAATTTTGATCCCGCTGTAAACAACTACAGTCTTCGCGACACTTTATTGTCGAACTCTTTTGAGAACAGGTATCTCACACACGCGGCAGGCCCGGGTTACAGGTTAAGCAGCAACAAGCTCATCGCCGGCGCCTGGGTTATGTACCAAAGGGCAGAACTCTCACGAAACGAACTCTTTCCCGGAAGCAGCAGTGATACCAGGGTGTTTGAATCGGCTATCTCGCGAATCTTTGTGCGTTACAATTTTAGTCCGAAAAAAACACTCAGGGTATTTTTCCGCAGCTCGAACGATGCACCACGAATTGAGCAGATGCAGGAGGTAGTGAACAACAGGAACAACCTGCAGCTTACAACCGGTAATGCCGGTCTGGCACAGACAAATCAGCGCCGTTTTGTGATAAGATATTCTGAAGCGAATACAGAAAAGCTTACCTCACTGTTTTTGCTTTTTGGCGGCAGCCATACCGATAATTATATCGGCAACAGTACCATTGTGGCTGAGAACGACACTGTGGTTTATAATGGAATAACATTAAACAAAGGCTCGCAGATCACCCGTCCGGTAAACCTCAACGGCCAGTACAGTTTGCGCGTTTTTGTGAACTATACTTTCCCCGTTAAATTCCTGAAATCAAATCTTAACCTGAACACAAGCCTTAATCATAACCACACTCCCGCTCTGGTTAACAACAAGGTAAACTTCAGCGACAACAGCAATGCCGGTGTGGGATTTGTGCTGAGCAGCAATATCAGTGAACGTTTTGATTTTACCATCTCTTCAAGTCCATCCTACAATTTTGTAAGAAACAGTTTACAGCAGAACCTTAACACCTCTTATTATTTTCACAATTCGAAGGTAAGGCTCAGTTGTATGCCAACTGAATTTCTGCAGTTACAGGCAGAGTACAGTAATCTGATCTACAATGGCCTCACGGGGGGCTTTAATCAGAACATCAACCTGCTTAACGGATCGGTGGCCTATAAGTTCAGCAAAGATCGTAACGCAGAACTAAGAATTTATGTGTTCGACATTCTTCGTCAAAATAACTCCATCACCAGGGAGGTTACCGAAACCTACATAGACGACAGAGAAACCACGCTGCTGCAGCAGTATTACATGCTGAGCTTTACCTGGAATTTTAAGAGGTTCGGGGGCTGATCGTTTGCAAAGCACAAGGGATTTTGTAGGCAGATACTCAATCTCTGCAGTGTTTTAACAAGGAGAAATGTTTACCCTACGCTAACAATATCACATACTATTACCGAAAACAGATCAGTGTCATCACTCCTCTTTAACAATTCCTTAACCCTGTATTACAGTTAACTTAATTCCCTGGCCTTTACTTTGCAGGCAGATAACGTAAAAACTGTAAATGAAGGCAAAGTACGTAGTTCTGTTAATTCCCGCTTTTTGTAGTTCGCTAATTTATGGTCAGTCAACGGACTCGTCCGCAGCAGCTCAAAAAACAAAAGATCCGCTGAAGACAGCTTTTGCCAGGGGCATTAGGGTATTGGCTCCAGACTCTTCCTACACAATAAAATTTGGTTTCAGGTTTCAGAATTTGTTATCGCTTGAAGCCCTTAGTAACGATCCTGCTGCTATTGAGGCAGAGATGATGGTGCGTCGCTGCCGCCTTAAAGCAGATGGTTTCGTCTTCTCCCCGGATATAGAATATAAGTTTGAGCTCGGGATTTCTAACCGCGACATGGGTAATCCTGTTCCGCAGGGCAACATGGCGCCTGGAATTGTGTACGATGCGGTGGTAAAATGGAGATTCGCCCCAAATACTGAACTCTGGTTTGGACAAACTAAACTCCCAGGCAATCGCGAACGTGTTATTTCCTCACAGGCTCTTCAGTTTGTTGACAGGAGCAGGTTAAATGCAGACTACAATCTGGACAGAGATGTGGGCTTGCAACTTCATCACCAGTTTGAGGTTGGCAATGTGGTTATTCGTGATATATACGCATTGAGCATAGGAGAAGGAAGAAATATTACTGTTACCAATAGAGGAGGCCTGGATTACACAGCCAGGCTGGAAATGCTGCCCTTTGGTGAATTCACCAAGAATGGCGACTACTTTTCATCTGATCTTTACAGAGAAAAGACACCTAAACTATCAGTAGCGGCAACTTACGACTACAACCAAGGTGCCAGTAATGAACAGGGTCAGCTCGGTGACTTCCTAAATGGCACCACCGACCTTCGTACAGTATTTGCAGACCTGATGTTTAAGTACCGCGGTTTTTCTGTGCTGGCTGAATATGCCAATAAAAACTCTGACCAGCCAGTTGTTTACAACAACCTGGGCCAGCCCGATGGTACTTTTGTTGTGGGTAAAGGGTATTCGGTGCAAGGCGGCTACCTCTTTAAAAACAACTGGGAACTTGCAGCCCGCTATACCCACATTGACCCCGTTCGTAACATAGGCCTCGATGCCAGCTGGATGTACACACTCGGAATATCTCGCTACATAGTAGGGCATAATCTCAAGTTTCAATCCGACATAAGCCTTACAGATGTTGAATTTGCAGGCCCCCACAGCCTGATGTTCAGGTTTCAGACAGAGGTGGCATTCTGATGCGAATCGATCTAACAACCTGATTTACAAAATTTTAGCAATATCCAGGGCTTTCCTCCACTCCCCGTGCAAGTGCTTAACATTAACTTAACACTGCCCCCGGAATCTCTCATTAAATTTGCCTCTTTTAAATCCAAGTTAATGATTAAGAACTATTTCCTTTTATTCTCAGCTACCCTGATATTAGCAGGTTGCGGAAACAAAAATAACACCGGCAATGATCTTCGGGGCAGCATCAGCATTGATGGCTCAAGTACCGTTTATCCTCTTACCGAAGCCATGGCCGAAGAGTTCCGCAGAGAAGCCCCGGATGTAAGAGTAACCGTAGGTCTTTCGGGTACTGGTGGGGGATTTAAAAAATTCAGCAGAGGAGAGATAGACATCAATAACGCTTCCAGAAATATTACAGAAGGTGAGGCTGAAGATTGTAAAAAGAACAATATTACCTACACTGAATTGAAAGTAGCTTATGATGGACTGGCTGTTGTGGTAAGTCCCGAAAATACCTGGTGTAAAGAAATTACAGTGGCAGAACTTAAAAAAATGTGGGAACCAGCCGCTCAGGGCACCATCAAAAAATGGAATCAGATAAGAAGCAGCTGGCCTGATGAGGAGATCCACCTTTTTGGTGCAGGTGTTGAAAGTGGTACCTACGATTATTTTACCGAAGTAATTGTTGGCAAATCACACTCAAGCAGGGGTGATTACACGGCCAGTGAAGACGACAATGTTTTGGTACAGGGAATTAAAGGTGATAAAAACGCACTCGGCTTTTTTGGCCTGGCCTATTACACCGAAAATCAGGATAAATTAAGACTTGTTGCCGTTGACGATGAGATCGCAGACAATGGCGCCGGACCAATCCTTCCTACCGTTGAAACAGTAAAAAACAAAACCTATTCACCACTGGGAAGACCATTGTTTATTTACGTTAACAGTGAAGCAGGGAAAAGAAAAGAAGTGCAGGAATTTACGCAGTTCTATCTTGGCAATACCGAAGCCCTGGCAGGTGATGTGGGTTATATTGCACTGGCCCATGATGAGATAGAAAAAGAGAAAGAAAAATTCTCCACTTTTATAGAAAGCCTGAAAACGGCCCAATAGAACGAAAACGGCAGGCAACACGATTATGTTTAAGAAGAAAGAGAAAATAATAAAGTACTTCCTTTTCTCTTTCGCGGCTGTAAGTGTTCTTACAACACTGGGCATCATCTGGATCCTGGTTTCGGAAGCCTACGTGTTTTTTAAAGAAGTATCCCTCTGGGAATTTCTTACCGGGACTGAGTGGACGCCGCTATTCGCTAATAAAAGATTCGGCATTCTTCCACTGGTTGCAGGAACCATGTTAACAACGCTTATTGCCATCGCATTTGCATTGCCATTTGGACTTACCATTGCCATCTACCTTAATGAATACGCTCCTAAAAAATTGCGGTTGTATGTAAAGCCCGTACTTGAAGTGCTGGCTGCCATCCCCACTGTTGTTTACGGTTATTTTGCGCTGATGGTAGTAACGCCACTGCTGCAGAAACTAATGCCCGACCTCGCTGGTTTTAACGCATTAAGTCCTGGCCTTGTAATGGGTGTTATGATCATTCCGCTTATTTCCTCAATGAGTGAAGATGCTTTGTTTGCGGTGCCAAAATCTATGCGCGAAGCCTCTTATGGTATGGGGGCTACCAGGTTCCAGACCGCGTTTAAAGTTCTTGTTCCGGCAGCGCTTTCAGGAATTACAGTTTCGGTACTGCTCGCCATCTCACGCGCAATGGGCGAAACAATGATTGTGGCTATTGCGGCAGGTCAGCAACCACGCCTCACATTCGACCCAACTGTTCCAATCGAAACCATTACTACATACATAGTTCAGGTAAGTATGGGCGATGTGGCCAGGGGGACCATTGAATACCAGACCATCTTCGCGGCAGGTATCGCCTTATTTGTACTCACCTTCCTCTTAAACAACCTGAGCTTCTGGATCAGGAAAAAATTCCAGAGAAAATATGAGTAAGTACAGCAGGAATCATATCACCGATAAACTATTTGCCGGTTTTGGAATATTCTGCACCTTTTTTGGGGTTGTGATCCTGCTCTTTTTTCTGATCGATATCTGTATTGACGGAATAGGCAGGATCAGCTGGGATTTTATGACCAGTCTGCCTTCACGACTTCCTGAAAGAGCCGGTATTCTTACAGCCCTTGCCGGAACCTTATGGGTGCTTGTATTAACGGCAGTAATTGCAGTACCTGTTGGAGTTGGTGCCGGAATTTATCTCGAGGAATATGCCAAACGTAGTCGTTTCCAGGACTTTTTTGAGGTGAACATCACTAACCTTGCAGGAGTGCCTTCCATCATCTACGGTTTGCTTGGACTTGAAATTTTTTCACGGATCATGAATATGGGAGGCAGCATACTGGCAGGAGCCTGCACTTTGGCGCTGCTCATCCTGCCAATTATTATTGTGGCTACCAGAGAGGCGCTAAAAGCCGTGCCAAAATCTCTGAGGGAAGCTTCTTATGCATTGGGAGCAACCAGATGGCAAACTATCTGGATGCAGATACTGCCGGCAGCCTCTGGCGGAGTAATTACGGGAATAATACTCTCACTCGCGCGTGCAATAGGAGAAACCGCTCCTCTTATCGTGGTGGGAGCCCTCGCTTATGTGCCTTTTGTGCCTTCAGGGCCAACTGATGAATTTACGGTACTTCCCATCCAGATCTTTAACTGGATCTCACGACCCCAGCATGGCTTCACTGTAAACGCGGCTGCCGCAATTATTATTTTATTGCTGATCACTTTTGTAATGAACGGCGTAGCTTTGTATTTGAGAAACAAGTGGCAGAAAAAAGTTAACTGGTAACAATGGACAACCTGGTAGCAGAAAAAGTGAACGTATTTTACGGCAACAACCATGTGATAAAAAACGTGAGTATAAGTATGCCGCCAAATTCTGTAACGGCTTTTATTGGCCCCTCGGGCTGCGGAAAATCTACCTTCCTGCGGCTTTATAACAGGATGAACGACTACATAGAAGGTTTCAGAAAGGAAGGCACGATACTTTTTGAAGGCAAAGACATCTACGAAAAAGATGTACAGCTTGAAGAACTCCGGAAAAAGATCGGGATGGTGTTCCAGAAACCAAATCCATTTCCAAAGTCAGTGTATGAGAACGTGATCTTTGGTTTACGCATTCAGGGTGTAAATGACAAAAAGAAACTCGACGAGGTGGTAGAAACAACCCTGAAAAAGGTATCTTTATGGGAAGAGGTGAAAGACGATCTTAAAAAATCGGCATTTGCACTTTCGGGAGGACAGCAGCAACGTTTATGTATTGCGCGCACGCTTGCGGTAGGTCCGTCAGTTTTGCTGATGGATGAGCCTACCTCAGCGCTTGATCCCATAAGCACCGCAAAACTCGAAGAGTTGATCTTTCAGCTTAAAAAATCGCTTACCATTGTGATTGTAACGCATAATATGCAGCAGGCTGGAAGAGTGAGCGACCGTACCGCATTTTTTTACATGGGAGAACTTAAAGAGCTGGATAAAACAAAAGAAATTTTTACAAACCCCAAACAGGAACTGACCCAGAATTATATTACCGGAAGGTTTGGCTAATCATACGCTTTAGTTACAGGGGAATTGTAAAACAAGAAATTAAGAAGCGATGAATCATTTTGAAGAAGAATTAGAGAGTCTTAAAACAGACTTTATTCAAATGTGGGAACTGGTGTCGGCACAGATGAAGACATCGGCCCGCGCCCTGGCAACCGTTGATGAAGCACTGGCGAGGGAGATCATACAGAATGAAAAGAAGGTGAATGAATACGAACTCGCCATTGAGAAGCAGTGCGAGAACATTATTGCACTTTATAATCCGGTGGCCATAGACCTGCGTTTTGTTCTGGCATTAATAAAGATCAACAACAACCTCGAGCGCATTGGCGACATTGCCACAAGGGTTTCAAAATTTGTTTTAAAGTATGGTGATCCATTCTACAATGAACTGATCAACAAAACACACGCCCTTGGTATGTTTGAAGAAGCCTGCGACCTGCTCGACGATGCCATGATCGCTTTTAAAACAAACGACAGTCACAAAGCAAGAAATATCTTTAAGCGCGACGAATACATCAACGACCTCAACAAAACAGCTTTTCTTTCAATCATTGATTCAATGAAAGAAAATCCAGCCGAGATTGAAAAGTATCTTAAAATGCTTTCTCTGCTCAGAAGGATAGAAAAAGCAGGCGATATCAGCAAGAACATCGCAGAGGAGATAATCTTTTACATTGAAGCCAAAGTTACCCGTCACAAACAGTATAAAAAAGGCAACCAGCCAAACTGAAATTATTGCACAGGAACTACAAGATACTTACCTGGCTTGCTGGTGCAGCAGAACCTGCGTTAAAAAACGCGCTGGAGGACCTTGGTTACAAATTAATCAGCTGTAGTTCTGCAACAGAGCTGGATCAGAAGGCGGCGCAGTTTCACCACAATATTGGTTTGGTAATTATTGATGAATCAGCCGGTGATGTCAGGCATTTATGCAAACACATCAAGAAGAACGAACTCCTGAACTGCTACATACTGGTGGTTGCGGCAAAACATACACAGCTCAGCGAAGATGAAATTCTTGACAGCGGTGCCGACCTCTTCGTCACAAAACCCCTTAAGACCAATCTCCTCGTAAAAAGAATTGACGCATTGCTCCAGAGAAAGTAAGGATCAGATTCCGCCGTTTATTACCTTTAACCTATCGTCCAGCGTGTTCGGATAGGTATTTTAACCGCGGTGCTCAGTCTGCTCATCCTGCACTTTAGCATGGTGTGGCTGTTTACCAACCCTTTTTCTAAACAGGGTTTGCCTTACTATATTTCGCACTGGTACTGCACCCCGTTCTTTACCCAGGCCTGGACGCTTTTTGTGCCGGTGCCTGAATACAACCTTATGCTCTTTGTAGAATATCGCAGCAAAGGTGTGATCTGCCGGGAAGAGATCTTTAAAAAACTTGTTATTAAACACCGATACAATCGCCTTGCGGGAAATGAAAGTCTGATCATTGCCTTTAATAACAGCATTCACCATTTTATTTACGGCACAAAAGAGAACAGGCAGTTAAATGGTCCTGTAACCGACGATCTCAACTGGGACATTTTGCAACACAGCGCTGAACAGTACATTCGTGAACAATGCAAATGCCGGCCCGACAGCTTTCAGATGCGTTTACTGGTGATGCCCCTGAATGGAAGATCAAGGGTCTATTATTCTAATTAGAATTTTGCTTCTGCTCTCCTTGTTATGATCGAAGGATATGAGGTTTTAACAACACTAATATCCCTTTGCGCGCTCTGCGCTTAAGGCATAGCTTCAGGCGCCTGCGCCAGAGCTACGGCGCCGGCGTACGCAGGCGCAGCGTCTCTGCGCGAACTTATCAGTCCTCCTGCCCCAACAAAATCCCGCTAGCTTTTCCCCTCTCTTTTCGCCAAATTTGCAACTTGTCATTAATAATCCAATTCTGCTATGGAGCGAAATTATGTGAAGAAAGATTTTAAGGTAAGCACCTGGGAACAATTAAAACCCTATTTCGATGAGCTGAAGCAACGGCCAATAAACAGTGTAGAAGAATTTGAGAAGTGGCTGCGGGACTACAGCGAACTTGGTGCCGTAATTAGCGAAGACATGGCCTGGCGTTATATCAAAATGACCTGCGACACCGGAAGCGCCGAACTACGGGACCGCTACAACGACTTTGTGCAGAACATCGAACCAAAAATGGCTCCGGTTACAAACGACCTCAACAAAAAAATAATGGCTGTGCCGTACCGCGAACAACTCAGTAAAGAAGGGTACATCATATACTTGCGTAGCATTAAAAACAGCATCGAACTCTTCCGGGAAGAAAACATTCCTCTAAACACACAGCTACAGGAACTCGAGCAGCAATTTGGCGCTATCAGCGGCGAACAGAGCATAGAATACAACGGAGAAAAGATCACCCTTCAGAAAGCATCGGTTTATTTAAAAGACCTCAACAGAGAAGTAAGGCGCGATGTTTTTGTCCGTATTCAGAAACGCCGCGCAGAAGACGAAGATACGCTAAACGAGCTGTTCGATAAACTTATTGCGTTGCGCCACCAGGTTGCCCGCAACGCCGGTTTTGAAAATTACCGCGACTACAAACACCGCTCTCTGGCCAGATTCGACTACTCAGTGCAGGATTGCCTCGACTTTCATGAAGCGGTAAGGCAACACGCTGTTCCCTTGCTTAACGCGCATGATGAACAGCGCAAAAGAAAATTGCAGCTCGATGAATACAGGCCCTGGGATACCAGTGTTGACGAAGACGGATTGCCCCCGCTAAAACCCTTCAGCAGCTCAAGAGAAATGATCGATAAAACAATCGCCTGCTTTAACAAGCTCGATCCTTTTTTCGGCGATTGTATTCGCACCATGGAAAAAATGGGCAGGCTCGATCTTGAAAGCAGACTTGGCAAATCTCCAGGCGGCTATCAGTATCCCCTCTACGAAACAGACGTGCCTTTTATCTTTATGAACTCCGTGGGATTACACCGCGACATGGTGACGATGGTGCATGAAGGCGGCCACGCCATTCATTCGTTTTTAGATAAGGACCTCGAACTGGTGGAATTTAAATCACCGCCAAGCGAAGTGGCTGAACTGGCAAGTATGAGTATGGAGCTGCTGAGTATGGAACACTGGGACGAGTTTTTTAAAGATCCTGAAGAATTAAAACGCGCCAAGCGACAGCAGCTGGAAGGTGTGATGGACACGCTTCCCTGGATCGCCTGTATTGATAAATTCCAGCACTGGATTTACCTCCATCCAGGCCACTCCGTAAAAAAAAGATACGAAGCATGGAGAAAGATCGTTGCCGACTTCGCAAGTTCGGTTGTTAATTACGAAGGCTTTGAAGAAAGTCTTAACCGCCGCTGGCAGGTACAGCTGCATTTGTACGAGGTGCCTTTTTATTATATTGAATATGGTTTTGCGCAACTCGGCGCTATTGCAGTGTGGCGCAACTATAAGCAGGATGCGCAGGCAGCCATTCGCGATTACAAAAAAGCCCTGGCACTTGGCTACACCAAAACCATTCCCGAGATCTATGCCGCGGCCGGCATCAAATTCGATTTTCGTCCGGCGTACATAAAAGAACTGATGGACTTTGTAAAAGGCGAATACGATAAGTTACTTTAGGATGGCCGGCGCAGCAGCCAACTTACCTGCATGCTCTTTTCACCTCCGGGGTGCCGGTTCTCTGCAGATCCTGGCACTGAAATACCACTAATTTTCACCGCTGTCGACTGGTTTTTCGCACATATACTTCTGTGCAACAACGGGGTATTACAATGCTGCTCAAAATTTCATGCCATCAAACCATAGCAGGCTCCCTCAGTTAAATGGCCCGCTCACTCATTAACGTTCTTTGACAGCGCATCAAAATTGTCAGACGAGCCCTTAGTTCTTACATTTGCGCCGAACTTAAAAAATGTATCCATGAAAAAGATCTTTACCCTTCTTTGTTCCGCCGCCTTTACGCTTGGCGCGCAGACATTAACACAAAACACACACGAACCAACGGTGGGCGAAACCGAAAAAGTGGTGAAGCTCGATACCTCTGCTTATAACACAGGGCTGCCGCTTAACAATACCGGCCAAAACACAATATGGGATTTTTCACTTGCCCAGCCTGCTAACTCAAACACAATCACCAACACTTACGACGCGCCTTCTACCTACACGCACGGCACTATGTTCGCAGGCGCTAATATAGTACAGAACCTTGCAGGCAGCATGTTCACCTATTATAAATCGAGCACCACCCCAACAACACAGGCCGAGATTGAGGGCATTTACACCTCAACAGTTGCGCTCAGCTTCACCAACAGCGCGCTGGTGATCCAGTACCCGGTTACTTTTGGTCTAAACATCAGCGATGCTGTAAGCGGCACTTATACCATGGGTGCCTTTAACGGTCCCGTTGAAGGAACAACCGAAACCATGGCCGACGGTACAGGAACGCTGTTACTGCCCGGCGGTGTAACCTATACAGATGTGATCCGCGTTAAAACAGTGCAAAACTACACGCTTACTCAGGGGCCTCTAAGTGGTACCCTCAGGCAAACCGTCTACAATTACTACGATGTGTCTGAAAAATTCCCAATTATCAATATCAGCTATATTCGTCTGGGCATGGGCACAGCCACGCCAACGGTCATAGCAGGCATGTTTGGCACTGCCGAAAGTTTTACGCCGGTTGGCCTTAGTAAGAACAATGCAGCTTTTGCAGCCAAACTTTATCCTAACCCGGCAAGCTCAGAGTTATTAGTAAGCTGGGCGGCAACAACAGAACCCTCACAGGTTGAGATCTACGACATCAACGGCAGGAAAATCTTATCATACTCCCCCCTTAAAACCGAAAACACCAGCCTGTTGGACGTTTCATCGTTACCGGAAGGCATCTATTTCTGCCGGCTGCAGACGAACAAAGTCACCGAGAGCCGGAAGCTGGTGATCAGCCGATAGAGAAATATTACCGTAACAATGCCGTTTATTTTAACTGCCCGCCCTTTTTAAAAGGCGGGCTTTTTTTTTAATGATCATTAGGCATCCTTGTGAGTTATTACAGCAGGGTCTGCAGGGAAAATCAGAAAATCCCTGGCAAAATTACCTGTCATAAATTTTTCCCGGATCTTATTTTAAACTTACCAATAAAATTTCACCTTCGATCATTGCACGTCCTTCAAGATTCGAGCCTACTCATTAAAAAATGCAATGGCATTGTCGAGTGATTCTGCCATGATGTCTGCATTGTTCATGCGACGTACTTATAATTCTTTGTAAGAACATTATCTCTTTAAAACTAAATAATGTACTAAAGGTCACAGGCGAGGACCTGGATCTTGGGCATCAAAAGTACTACGCGTCTACCATAAAAAAACAAGGCGTAGTTTCGCCCCCCCAGGTAACTGAATCTAAAAGGCATTCCTTCTTAAATTGTTCTAGTTCTTCTTTCTCTTTTGTACTGTACCTGCTGTGTTCGCGGATGATCCCCTGACTGTCTTCACAAACACAGTGTACGGTTTGTTCTTTTTTACAGGAAAAGAAGCAGAGGGAAATTCCAATAATTGTACACAGTAAAAAACATCTGGCCTTACAGAATGATTCACAGCTGCGTCTACTAATTTTATGGTTTTCCCAAATCAAAATCGTAAACGGCTAGCGAACATCTTTATTTGCAGCTGACTTTTCATGCGCATACAAAAGCTGCACCACTCCTGATTTAAACACCCTGCTACCCGTAAGCTTTAAATTAAGACGCTCTTTAAGTCCCTCAAAAAGCGGTTTGCCACTTCCTAAAACAACAGGATGAACAGAGAGTCTGTAAGTATCAATCAACTCTGCCTGAATAAATGTTTTAATGAGACTTGCTCCACCATACAACCAGATATCTTTCCCCTTCTCATGTTTTATCGCTTTTACCCTTCTCTCTATATCAGAACTTATGAGAGTTGCATTCTCAATTTGTCTCTCCTGATGTGAAAAAACATACTTTTTCTTTGAATGCACATTTCGCCACAACGCTGCCTCACTTTCTTCTGCACTGCCTTCAGGTTGGAAATTTCCCCAGGCATCATAACTTACTCTTCCATAAAATATAATATCAATTGTCGCCAGAAATCCTTCAAAGTCCATGTCATCATCCATGATACACCAATCTATTTCTCCATTAGGGCCTTCAATAAAACCATCAAGTGTAACAGCCAGATCTAAAACAACTTTTCTCATATCATTAATCCTCTATCGCTTCTATTCCCTGTTCTCTTAATTTGTCGAGGCCATCTTTCATCGCCTTTACCTGTTCGGGCGGGTGACCCGTCCACAGAGCAACCTCTCCAACCACCCTGAACGGATCTTTTGAACGGTACGACAGGGTGGGATTACCAGCAAACTTTTTGTTGGTTAAGTTCGGATCGTCCTCAATCGCCCCTGTGGGTTCCACCAAATAAATTCGTTCATGCCCCTCACCCAATGCAAGCTCTGCACCCCAGATAGCTGCATCAAGGGTTGATGTGAGGTAAATATACTTTGCGCTTTTTCGCTGTCCATAATTAGAATTCAAACCAGCCTCTATCAGATCTCCTATTTTCAGATCAGCTTTTGTTCCATGGAAATAAGTCTGGGAGAAGGGGCTATGCATAGTCTTGCCGGAGGCGCTTTTATTTTGTTCCATAATGGTATATTTTTTCAGGTGATTGAAGCAGTCATAAATATGCCTCAAATTTTTTTTACTTCCTAAACGTTTTGTCCGACTACTGACCACAATGTCGAAATTTAACAGCCCTTTAAAAACAGCAGGTCACCGTTCCTATTGAAGTTTTATCGTAAATATACCCGTGCCGGTAGTTTTTACTTATTCGAAAAAAATTCTGTTTACCAGAATTCTATCTTTTATTGCATACTCTACTACCCCAGGATTTGTCGCACCATTAAACCGGTTAGATCTGAATTTTAAATTACCCGAACATTTCACAGTTCCCTGCTTGTCCGTCACCAGGATCTTATATTTCCCGGTCCTTAGCCGCAGATGGATGGCCTTATCTAAAATCGTATCATTTTTGATGGACAACGTTGTTTTTAATACCGGCAATTCACCAATGTATTTATCATCAAGGTGCAAAGCTACAGGACCTCGTGGCTCCTCAATATTTGTGTAGAAATATACATCATAGGCAGAGCCCACTTTCTTACAACCGGCCATACAAAAAATTGCCAGGGAGAATACTGCCGATTTTATAAGGTGCCTTTTCATTGCCTGTTTTTAAACGGATAATGGAACACATTATTGCAACTGCAAAATTTAAATCCAGAGTGGAAATAGGAAGCTGTGCTTTTATGTTCAGGAACGGATCGACATTACCTCAGGCCTATTCGTTCAGTAATCTATCCATTCTTATAAATCTTCCAGATTTTTAAACCATTTTTTTGCTGAGTCTCTCCTGTGAGGACAACCAGGCCAGCAGCAGGGGCGCTTTTTGCCATTCAAAAGATCTTCAGCCAGTCGTACAATATGCTTTTTTCGTGTATCGTCCTGCTTTACAATTGTCGTCCAGCAAATCCATTCGTTCCGCGCCAGGGGTGTAAGTTTATTCCATTTTTCTAACAGACCAGGACGAGAAAGTAAACCAACCTTCATGTCATCCGGCAAACGATGTACTACGCCTTCCTCTATTTTTTGATCTTTCATTTGCTTCGAAACTTCAGATAATTCTCCCATAACTGACCTTTCTCTCAGGTGGCCTGAAATACCAGGAAATCAAAATTACGACCATCAATATTAATGAAGGAACGGCCTCTGCTATAGCTTGTGCAACTACCATATGCGAAACAAATGCCCCTGACATAACAAAGAAAAACCCAGCGTAAGCCCATTCCTTTAATATTGGAGCGCGCGGCATGAGAATTACAATTACACCCAAAATTTTCCACACGCCAAGAATAGTCAACAGATAAAGCGGATATCCGAGGCTGGTTACAATAGCGTTGTAACCGCCTGTCTGAAACATCTGCTGTATGCCACCTGCAAGCATTCCTACTGATAAGAAGATTGTAGTGCCCCAATAAACAACTTTATTTTTCTGTACCATTATATTTTATTTGATGTGCTTACAATTTCCTGTAATTTGTTGTGAGCCATATTGATGCCTTGCGCAAAAGGCATTTGCAGAAGCTGGTTTCTGTGCGCTGCAGACTTAAACACAATGTGAATTGTAAGCTTGCTTGTGTTATTGGTCAGCGCTTCATATTCCAGAAATTCAAGCTGAACCGGAAAAGGTGTATTTTCCATTTCAAAAGTCCGCGTGATCTTCTGGTTTGACACAAATTCATGTATGGTGCCATTTGCACGAAACACCACATTTCCATTATGAGATGTTTCAAAAGCATAAGAGCCGTGTCTCTTGTTTTCCATCTTTAATACTCTTGTCCCCATCCATTGCTCGAACAATGCGGGTTCCTCGTATGCTTTAAAAAGAAGCTGCAGCGGCAGATCAAATTCCCTGGTGATTACAATTTCCTGTTTACCATCTTCCGCGCTTACTTTTGTTTTTTGTTCCATTTCTTTATTTATGTTTAAAGTTTTTCATCACAGATTCCAGTTTGTTAAACCTATCCTCCCAAATTTTGCGGAAGGGCTCAATAAAATCGGCCACTTCCTTCATCTTTTTTATGTTAATGTGATAATACATTTCTCTGCCGTTTTGCTCCTGTTGAAGCAATTCACACTCGGTGAGAATTTGTAAATGTTTGGAAACAGTTGGTCTTGCAGTATTAAAGTTTGAAGCAATTGCCCCCGCCGTCATTGATTGTGTAGCAAGCAACAACAAAATTGCTCTTCGGGTAGGATCGGCTATTGCCTGAAAAACGTCTCGTCTCAGATTCATCATGAAGCCATTTGACTACAAATATGGCTGTAGTCATTTAACTACGCAAATTTATTTTCACTCATTCTCTCTGTGATAAAAAAGCGGGGGTCTAGCAAAAGGTAATGTGCCTGACCAGCCATAAAGCCCATGGCAATGATTGCAGCCCGCGCCTACAATAACAATATAGCCGAAGCAGCAGGCTACGGGACAGTTCCAGATCCTTAATTGAATCACTCCTGTGTCCTTTACCAGGGCAGGTTCTATTTAATTTTTGAACATACTTTTAATAGCTTTTCCAGACGTTGTTTACTCTAACAGGTAAAACCCCGATAAAAGAACCTGCAGATAGAATTGTTAAAAGCCAGATCAGGAGCTTTATTATTGACCTGCCGTTAGGTGGATATCAATATCGTATATATTTGTTTTTATCTAACTAACCTTCACATGAAAAAAAACTACCTGACCCTGTGTCTGGGAATTTTATTCTCAGCATCATCGCTTCATGCCCAGCTCAATGGTGTTTACACTATTGACAACACGGTGCCGGTAAGCGCCACTAACTTTACGAGCTTCACGCAATTTGCCTCAACGCTTAATGTGCAGGGGGTCTCGGGCCCTGTTACGGTTAATGTCGGGACCACGAGCGGCCCCTACAACGAACAGATCGAGATCATTCAGTATGCAGGCGCTTCGGCCACCAACAGCGTGGTAATTAATGGTAACGGCAGAACCATCACTTTTAATGCTACCAATACCGCCTTACGGCATACCATCCTGCTTAGCGGAGCGGATTACATGACCTGGAACAACCTACGGGTAATAGGCACAAATGGCACCAGCGCCCTGGTAGTTCACCTTTGGGGTGGAGCAGATAATAATACGTTTAACGACATGTATATCGAAGCGCCTTTTAACGGGACCAGTACCACGCAGGTGCCCTTTTCAATAAGCGGCGGCAGCGTGGCTGCAACAACTATCGGTAATGGTGGTAGTTATAATGTGGTGAACACCTCTACAATGGTGGGCGGTTACTATGCCACCGTAATTTATGGCAGCTCCACCTTCCCATTTAACACTGACAATGAAGTGCGAAATTCCAACCTGCGTGACTTTTATCTGTATGGGTTTTTAAATGCATACTGTACAGGTTCAAAAGTTATAGGCAATCTGATAGAAAGGCTGAACAGAACTACTGTAAGCACCACCTATGGCATAATGCTTAGCACTAATAGCGCTAATTCGCTTGTTGAAGGCAATTACATCCGCAACCTGTTTAATGGCATTACAACTAATTCCAGTACTACCTACGCCATTTATGTAAGTGGCAAGGGAACATCCTCCACTCCCAACATAATACGCAATAATGTAGTGTCTGACATTAATAACAGCGGAACCCTGTATGGTATGTATTTATTGAGCTCCGATTATGCCTACGCTGAACATAATACTATTTCGCTTGATGATCCCAGCAACACATCTGGTACCACCTACGGCATTTACTCTTCGGGGGCTAACAACAGAGTTCGCAACAATAACATTTCTATAAGCAGGGCAGGCACTGGTGTTAAGTATGGTTTGTTTTATACTGCCGCAGCAACCAACCTGGTATCAGATTACAATAATGTGTATATAGGTTCCACTTCAGGCACCAACTATTTTGGCTCTTTTATAAACACCTATAATACGTTAAGCGCCTGGCAAACAGGCACAGGCTACGACCTTAACAGTGTAAGCGCCGACCCTCAGTACGCCAATCCGGCTGCATACGACTATGCCCCCACAAACCTGGCAGTAAATAATATTGCCTTACCCACTGGCCTGACCTATGATATTCTGGGGGCGGCACGCAGTCCGCTGGCACCTGATCCGGGCGCATACGAGATCTTTATTCTCCCCTGCGCAACTGCGCCGCCTGCCAACTTTTTTACAGTTCCATCTACATCAGTATGTCCGGGCACACCGCTCGAGCTTACGCTGCTAAACACCGGCTCTTACACAAACTCCGGATACGTAGTGCAATGGTATTCATCCACTACTTCCACCGTAGGGCCATTTCAGGCAATTCCTGGCGCAACCCTCAACACATTTTATACCGCCCCTACTACCAATATTCATTATAATGCCGTGGTCACCTGTATTCACAGTAACCACTCCAGCACTACAACCCCTGGATCAGTGATCATGGTGCCGATAGTGCAGGACACCGTTCCTTATTTTGAAAGCTTCGAAGCCTTTGCGCAAAACGGATTGCCTAACTGTTACTGGACTTCCACTAATTATAACAGCGGAACCAGCGCATCTACTTCTCCCGCCAGTGGAAATCGCGCGGCGCGCACGGGCAGCGGTTATGCATACTTCGAGTCCAGCCCGCCATACCTCAATCATTTTTACACCAATCAAATCCTTCTTCAGTCCGGCATCACTTATTCAGCGGCGCTCTGGTACATCACCGAAAACATTGGTTTTAACCAATGGACAGACCTGTCTATTCTCGTAGGCACAAGTCAGCAACCTAACGGCCTGCAACACGTTGCTTCTGTAAGCCCGGTATCCGGACAGCTTTATAACTTGCTGTCGAACACATTTACTGTACCGGCAACCGGCTACTATTACGTTGCTGTGCGGGCCACAGGCAGCGTTGGCACAGCGCCGTTCCTTACCTGGGATGATCTTTCAATCACTATCCCCTGCTCTCTTAACAGCCCTACTTTATCTGTGCTGGCTCCTACCGTTGATGTGTGCCAGGGCTTGCCGGCAACACTTCAGGCAATTGGTGCCGATACTTACAGCTGGAGCAATGGTGTGCAGGGGTCTATAAACGTTGTGACACCCCTGACTCACAGCACCTACATAGTATATGGCACTAATGTTTTGAGTGGATGCGCCAGCTCGGAGACCATAAACCTCACAGTTCAACCTTCACCAGTGGTGAGCGCAATTGCGAGCAGTTATTCTGTTTGTGCAGGCCAAACAACCACCCTCAGCGCTACCGGCGCCGACAGCTACTACTGGTCAACAGGCTCTGCAAGCCCGGTTACCGTGGTTAGCCCTGCTACAAGCAGCCTGTACATAGTTGCCGGTTATAATTTAGCAGGATGTACGGCTTCTGCCCAGGTTTATGTGCAGGTGTCACCTGCGCCTATGATGAATGCAGCAGCCACCAAAAGTGTGATCTGTCGGGGAGAGTCGGTGCAATTATCCGCACAGGGTGCCGGTAGTTATGTGTGGCTGGCTCCAAGCCTCTATAGCACCAGCAGCCTGGTAACTGTAACACCGCAATCCAGCACAATGTATACAGTTACGGGAAGTACAGAGAGTGGATGTTCTGTCACCTCACAGGTTATTGTTCTGGTAGAATCCTGCACCGACATTGCCAAAAACACGCGCAATGATTTCAGGATCTTCCCCAATCCTGCCACAAACCAGCTCTTCATTCAAAGTGATGACGATCATGCAACCATTGTCATTACCGACGTATCAGGCCGTGTGGTGGCGACCCAGGTGGCAACTTCTGAGCTCACAAATATCCCCCTGACAAATTTGAGCGCCGGGGTTTATTATGTCCGGCTGCATTCAAACAATTATGATAGGACTGAGATGTTCATCAAACAATAATAAACCTGAAGGCATCTGCATCCCGATGTAGATCGGGAGCGGGTGCTTCTGGTAAATTCGTCAAGGAGTTATCAATTTAGAAATAAAACAAAAACATGAAAACAAAAGTTTATATATTAACAACAAGTGCAAAACACCACTTGTTCGCGTTTGTTTTAACCCTGCTTATGGGGACGGCCTACTCGCAGGCAACCTACACTTTCGCTTTTACAGGAAGTGTACAAACCCTGGTTTTGCCGCAGGTGGGCTATTATGAGATAGAATGCTGGGGTGCAGATGGTGGAAATGTGATCGCCGGCCCAGGTGGCGGCGGTAAAGGTGGTTATTCCTTTGGATTGTACAATGCCACAAGCCCCGGCACACAATTAAACATTTTTGTGGGTGGCAAAGGTGGTGATGCGGCCGGAGCCACTGCTACCGGTGGTGGCGGAGCCGGCGGCTGGAACGGCGGAGGCGGAGGAGCTGCCGTAGGACGTTCAGGTGCCGGTGGCGGCGGTGCAACCGATATTCGCGTGGGGGGAGTTGCAGCCACTGACAGGATCATAGTTGCCGGCGGCGGCGGCGGTGCGGCATATTACAATACCGTAGCAGCCGGAGGTCATGGCGGTGGTCAGATAGCACAGAATGGTGATCATACCAGCAGCGCTACTCCTCCTGTAAATACACCCGGCGGTGGAGGTGCAGGAGCAAATGGTGCAACACCTGGTGCAGCAACTACCTTTAACTCAACCGGTACGGCTACCGGCGGAGGCGGAGGCGGCACCAGTTCTAATACAGGTTCCTTGGGTCAACCTGGTACCGGTGGCGGGCCCGGTGGCGCCGGAGGCCCCTCAGGCAGTGGCTCAACAGGTTGCTCAGGCGGTGGCGGTGGCGGATATGCAGGTGGTGCAGGCGGTGTGCAGCCAAGCAATGCTGGTGTAGCCGGTGGTGGCGGCTCAGGCTATGTAGGCGGAGTAAGCTCCGGCACAACAATAACCTACCTTGATCCGGGTTTTGTTTTTAACCCCGAGCACACGAAAAGCAGCTCGGCAGACGGATACGTAATTATACGTTACAAATGCGATATGACTGCTCAGGCTTCCAAAAATCCTATTTGTGCCGGCGAGCAGATTACACTATCTACCAATGCAGGAACTAATATACAGTGGAGTCATGGCCCTAACTCACCTTCAGTGGTTGTAACGCCTACTTCGAGCACGTCATACACAGTAACAGGTGTAAGTTCAACAACCACCGGCTGCACCAATACCATTGTAGTGAATGTGGTGGTAAGCCCAATACCAAATATCACAGCCGCAACATTACCAGCAGTCCTTTGTCAGGGCAAAACAGGAACTTTAACGGCCACAGGTGCGGCGTCGTACTCCTGGAGCCCCGGTACCGGAACAGGAAACATTGTTTTTGTTAACCCTGCTTCAACTACTGTATATACAGTAGAGGGTTTAAGTGCAGGAGGGTGTTATAATACTGCAACAGTAGCAGTGGAGGTAAGCAACAATCAGCTTATGACATCTCCGGATACAGTGGTATGCGAAGGGTCCCCGGCATTTCTCCGCGCAGACGGGGCGGCGTCATACAACTGGACCTTTGGCGCTCCTTTCCAGAATGTGACCGTTTATCCTTCCTCGACAACCGTTTACAATGTTAATGCTGTTGATGCGAATAACTGCGCCCTGAACGGAGCAGTAACCGTAGTGGTAAATCCACGCCCCCCTGTAGGTGTGGCCGCCTCTAACTCCATTGTATGTCGCGGAGAGGCCATAGAACTTTTTGCAACCGGCGCAGCAACCTACGAATGGAATACCGGCGCAAACGGAGCAAATATCAGTCCGGTGGCAGAGTTTGACCTGCCCACGACCTTTTATGTTACCGGCACTGATAACAATGGCTGCTCTTCAACCGCTTCAATTACGGTGATGGTTGATGCCTGCGTGTCTCTTAAAGAAGTACAGCCTGTGAAGTTCAGGCTAATGCCAAACCCCGCAAGCACTGAAGTAACCATTGATGCTGATGCCGACGCATCTATAAGGATCACAGATCTTGCCGGCCGCATTTTGCTGGAAGGTACCCTGCAAAAGGGAAGACAAACCGTAAATGTCAGCGCTCTCCCTCCAGGCATTTACCTGGTACGGCTTCAGACAACGACTTCTGAACGAACGGTAAAACTGGTTAAAGACTAAATTTAAAAAGCCCCGTTATGCGGGGCTTTTTTTTTGTCCGGTTTTTTCTGCCTCATGATAGTGCCTGTTGTACTATGACCCAACTAAACAAATAATTAACGCTGACAGAAAACACCACTGTCATTAAATTTTCTTTAGATGCCTGAACTTATTTGTCAAAGTTTAAATTAGAAGGCTCGTTCAATGAGTTCGCCTTTTGTTCCATATCCGTGGTTGGAACGGAAACATCAACTATTTCGAATTGTATACTGGTGAACCATATCTGGCCTTTTCCACGTATTAAAGCGCCGTAAGCCAGTTTTGAGGCCCTTTGCGGCACGTCCAGAACGATCTCATACTTTTTCCAGTCTGTAGTTCCCTGGATTGCCCTGTCCTGCATATTGTCAAACGCGAGAGGATCATTTGAATTAACCTGGTCAACCCTAAACCAAAAACCAGCCCACTCTTCAACGTCATTTGACTTTAAGAGCCCGGTCATGCGAACCCTTTTGCCTGCGTATTTGTCGGCCGAACACACCTGCATCAGTGTGCCGAAACCGTTGATCTTTTTTGCTTCGGACCTTATTGTTGCGGCATTCTTTCCGTCTGGACCCGAGCCTCTGTCGACACCCATATCGTAACTTTTTGGATGACTGCCAGCTTTAAACCAGTCAGCCGGCAAGTCGAATGAAAGTAGCGTTAATGAAGCTACCGATAAAAGGAGAAGTTTAAAGACAAATTTTATCATGGTGTATAAAGTTAAATTGAGACTTACTTATAACGTAACTATTTTGAATAGTTACAGGGCGCTGTGGCAAACGTTTTTACACATAATTACTGTACAATGCTTTAACAAATAGCTGCAGTACAAATTGTTTAATGGTTTATAACGGATTGCAAGCTGGCGTGCGTGCCGGTCGTCCGTATGCTAAATGTACGAATGTATAACGTGAAGTTAAAATACGAAAAACGCCGGCATGACGCCATTGCTTGTTGTTATTCGGTCGTGCGTTTTTGTCTATGCGTCAAAACTCAACTTCAAGTGTCCACCGAGTCCCTCGCGAATAATTCGAATAAGTGTCGAAAGTTTGATGTCGCTCGCGTCATTTTCGATTCTTGAAATGTAATTTTTAGTAGTACCGACCTTGAGTGCCAACTCCTCTTGTGTCAGATGCTGATTTTTTCGAGCCTCTTGAATGATGACTCCAATTTTAAATGCCTCGAATTCCTCTTCGTATTTATTCCGCGTCGCAGAACCTTTCCTTCCGTACTTCTTGTCCAGGTGACTGTCCCAGGAAACTAGCTTGTTATTTTTCTTGGTCTTCATAGTATTGTTTTTTTAATCGTTCGGCTCTTTCTATTTCTTGTTTCGGTGTTTTCTCAGATTTTTTCTGAAATCCATTCAGAAGGATAACTAACTGTTCCTTGTCAAAAAAACAAAAGATGCGATAGACGTCACTACCCACTTTTACCCTAATTTCATAAAGACCATCAGTTCCTTCCAGGTGCTTGAAAAATTTTTCAGGAACCATACGGACCGTTCGCACAACTCCGATTATCCAGTCAATTTTATCCTGAACTTGTCTTGTCTGCGTATTATAGAAGTCCCAAAAGGCGTCTCCATAAACATATGTTGTCCGGATAAAATTACTCACCAACCGAAGTTACCTGTTCGGGTAACCAAGTCCAAGAGATTTAACAAAAATTTTTGACTGTCTGGGCGGTGAACCCTAGCCGAAATATGTTCTTGTCCGAACGAAATGTCAGACCGTCGTCCCGGGGCGCATGCCGCATAACCACCCCACAACCGCCAAACAAGTACTTACAACCGAATATAATTAATTATAATGATTCTTTATGTGGACTCGCATTACATGCATTAACCGCCTGCCTGTGGCCAGCCCTCCACCAAAATACTGCTTCCGGATTTAAATGTAACATCACTTCTATTCTTTGTTGCGCGCCAGATGATACAGCACCTTTATACCGAAAAAAGTATAATAGCTGCCCCGCCCTGATTTTATACCATCAATAGCTGGTAAAGCGTTTAAACGGTAATTTATCAATTGTTGACTTACGGTTACAAATCCAAAATTATACTGTACAAAGGCGATAGTACTGAACCTGCTTGTGATTCTGGCTTCTAAGGAAACACCCAGGTTTAAGGTAAAGAAGACCTGGCGTGAATTAGCCGTTTGCGAAAAGTAGAACAGGCTATCTTCTCCGGCCTTTACGTAACCTAATGAATAGCCAGGATCTTTAAACATAAAATAATTGCAGGTGCCGCCAGCAACAGGACTAATAAAAAGGAAGTCAAAAACGCGGAAATCCCTGCTGAGTAAAACCGGCAACTGTATCACCATGTTTCCACCAGAAGTTGTGAGCGAGTTAAAACGCTTCAGCATCATACTTTCGGGGTAGTCTTTTAACCGCAGACCAGTGGAAACACCAAAATGGTTTTTGAATAAATAACGATACACTATCCCAAACGACCGATTGGATATCTGGCGGGTTCCCAATTCTGAACCCGGATCATACATCTTGAAAACATCCCGGTTGAACTCCACATCGAAACCGAAGGAATGTTGCGCCTTAAATGGCCGAGAGGCGAACAAGCAGAGAATAAACGCGAGGGTGTAGATCTTCACTGGCTGTTGATTTACGTAAATATAGAGAAAAGGACAGCCATTAGTCCAGGGACCCGATTTGCGCAAAGATTGGCCCCTAATTTTGCATATTGGGGAAATGCATCCTGCCTGTTATTGGCAGCGGAGCCGTAAAAGTTAACGAGTCTTTTTCCTTTCAAATTATAAAGCCACCAACAAAACAGGTAACGATGAGGCTTTTATACTGTTCTCTTGGCTGGCGGCGGCACGCGTATGAACCGCGTTTATAGTTTTTTCGTCCAGCATACCCCAAGTCCTAACTGGCGGTCATTGGTCGGAAAACCATAAAGATTCCAGGAAACTGATTTATCCTTCTTTGTTCTATTTACATATAAGTTCCAGACACCTAAGATCATTGTTGTTGTGCCCATTCCAATGTTGATCATTGAAATCGCCTTTTCACTTTCATTTGTGGTGTAGTACCGTCTGATCCCTCTTTCGGTCGGAAAATTCACAGCACCATACACTATAGAGCCTGCTCCAGTAAGTATACTAATAACTGGAACGGTTTTATTGTCGGTTCCCTTACTGATCTGAATCGCATTGATTGTATTAAGTGAAAGATTTACCCCTCCCAGTACAGAAGAAAAAACCCCTTAGACCGGAGGTATGTAGTGGTAACTTGGTGGGGACGCATATTGAGGCTGAATCATTGCACATTCTACTTTTGTCAGCCCACTTGATGCAATCCAGTTGTCAACCAATTGGTCATCCATTGCCAGGATCTTATCGTATTTGAAACCACTGTTGATTCTTTCTGCAATCTGTCTGCCCGCAGTCTGCTCAATTAAATAGCCAACTGCACAAATTCTTCCGTCCTTGTCTATAAAACAGCGTACTCGTTTGTGAGGGTGGTTGTAGTTACGCGGAAAAATTCCGGCTGTCCAGTATTTATGCAGAATATCAAGAAGATGATTGCGCTTTTCCCTTTGCGCTTCAGGCATGGCAGATACATCCTTCTGCCGAAGCAGATTCTCTACATATTCCAGGTGTGTTTTAATCCGAAGGTTTTCGTCATCAGTCGCTGTTGGGGAATGTCCGAACTTGCTTACAAAACTAATGTCTCCGATCAGCGAATTTACCGTTGGTGCGTGCTCTTTATTTTGGTTGCCGAAACTCCAAAAAATTGTGACGATTATCAGGGTGAGGATGGTTGAGAGTTTATTCATTTCGTGATTTTCAAAAGTGATGCAGCATTTTTTGCATACTGCCGGTTGACATGCCGGCAGCAGATAACTGAAATCTAAGATAAAAATTTTCATGCACCGTCAAAAAGCCCCTTGCGCTGGCGAAAGAGCCGCTACTAGCAGGGCTTACCCGAAACCGCAGGTGCGCACGTTTATATGTCCACATACTTTGATCTGTAAGCCTTCATAAAACAAAGTCCGAAATAAAAATATATACCCTTTAAATGATCAAAGCTTAAATCCCAGACCGAGTCTTACACCATAAAACGACCGTACCAATGAAAAATCGAAATTTGATGACTTTTGCAGTCGTACAGGTATCTGTGGGTTTGAGGTCCTAAAGGTAGTCATGTCAAAACTGACGGCCGAAACCGGGATGTTCATATCCAGATAAAAACGTGAATTCAGATGGTAGTTTAACCTTGGAATTACCTGGCCCTCGAGCAATACAGTAGTTTCTGATACTCTGAATAGAGTGGTATTTTCTGGATGAAAACTGTGATGAATCAACGAAGGGGCCAATCCAAATCCAAGTGATGGAACTATCTTTCTGTCTCTTTTTTTTGCAAAACAAAGCATGTACTCATAACGCAGCGCAATTTCTGTTTTATTCCTGCTTCCGCTTCCTTCAAATCCACCTCCCTGTGGAATGACATCATATGCACTATAGTTTTTATTTACCTGTAGCCTGGTAAGTTCCACTTCATGAAAGTTATACTTTTCGTTCTGCCATTGCAGAGCTGCAGAAGGATGCATGACTTCTAAATGATAAGACCGGCTATTGTGGGTTCCAAAATAGGCTCCATGTGGTATCATCTGAAGGGTACTGATGTTATAAATTTTTATTGCAGTTCCATAATCAAGATAGGAATTTTGAGCGGTGATCGTGACGCAACATGTCAGTAAAAGCAGGAATGTTGATTTCTTCAAGTTTTGTTTTTGATTGATAACGTTTCGTCCCGGGAAATATTGTGGCCCTGGACAATATAAACTATGTCCCTGGCAACATGTGTTAGTGACGGCGCTTACGAGGTGCTGCCTGCTGGGCTCGCTGACACCCGAGGGCTTTCAGGAGTGCGCCCTGAAAGCATAGTTATTTGAAATGTTCATTCGTTATTATGATTCGACACTCGCGAGAACCTCCTCCTTTGAAAGATTTTGTCAAATGTTCGTATTTCCAATTACTGCTGTCTTCTAAATCTAAAGTTAATGTCAGTGAATGTGTGTCCAAAACTATTACTTGAATTGACTCCGCACAACTTTCACAGTTTTCGAAATTTGGAATTGAACCATTTCCTGAATCTACTCCAATTGTCCCCGTACCATGTCTATTTATCACAATAGAGTCTTCGATTGTATAATGAGGCGCGCATTCTTTAGGCATCTGAATTATTTTAATGTCGTGGTCTGATGTGTTTTCAACTACTCTTTTATAGCCATACCCTGGGTCACAGGCCGTCACCACAATAAGAAGTAGCAGTAGTTTTACCAGAACTATGATTCGCTTTGGCATGTCGATTATCATTACGCCTAACGGATTGCCTGCAGCCGCCGGTTCTTTCAGGAGTGCATTCGCAATATTAAATGTACGAATGTCCTCCGAATAGCTCAAGGCCGAAACGCGGGCCCGCTACTATGTCCTGCCGCGCCAGCGG
>JAEZDS010000248.1 GCA_023433205.1 Bacteroidota bacterium | reverse complement strand
GTCTGGAGCGGCAAATTACCAGTGGCTGGGGCAGAGTGCGGCAACGTCGCACAGCCTGGCAGTGTCGCCGCTAATTACTACAACCTATAGCGTAACGGGCACGGCACAAAACAACTGCAGCTCCACCGCCAGTATTACTGTGGAGGTAGACGCCTGTGATGCCATAACAGAAAATGTTTTAGAAGCTGGCGTTTCGGTCTTTCCGAATCCGTCGGAGGGACAAATCTTCCTTAGCGCACAATTTTCTGTGCAGGTACAATTATTCTCTGCTGATGGCAGGCTGCTGGAGGTCACTGAACTGAACAGTGCAAATAATTACAAAACAAACATCAGTAAACTTATTCCAGGCACTTATTTTCTGAAACTGTTTGGCGGAGGTACCGTTCTAATAAAAAGATTGCTGGTAGCAGATTAATACGGTTTATTCATCTTTCTGTTAAAGGCGTCTCCTCAGGGGACGCTTTTTTTTATGGAATATTCCTTGGCCCTGCATCTCAATAATAAAACCAACTAAAAAAACAGGTTATGGAATCAGGAATCTCAAAAAAAATGTCCGTAGTGCTGGGCGTTATGGCATTTATAACCCTGGCTGGCCTCTGGTTGTCGCCAGCCGACGGATTCAGGCCACAGGCCAATAACGCAGTAACGGAAAAACTCCGCTCTAAACTCAATGGGTTTATGAACCTGCTGCCTGAAGAGCGGCTCTATCTTCAATTGGATAAACCTTTTTATGAACCCGGAGAGACAATCTGGCTCTCTGCCTGGCTCAGAGATGGGGCCGACCTCCGCGCCTCACAGCAGAGCGATATTTTGACTGTTGAACTCATTACTCCCAGGGGCAGTGTAGAAAAAAAGATCAATCTCATCGCTAAGAACGGACTGGCTGCCGGCGATTTTCAGCTTGAAGGATCAGCTCCGGGCGGACTTTACAAGATCAGAGCCTATACCGAGTGGATGAAGAACGAGGGCGAACAACATTATTTTGAAAAAGAGATACAGGTGCAGGAGGTAGTGCTGCCGGCCCTGAAGATGAAACTTGATTTTATGAAAAAAGCCTATGGCGCGGGAGATGAAGTGCTGGCCTTTATAGATGTTTTTACTAACGAGAACAAAGCACTGCCACAAAACGATCTGCATTTTGTGGTTTCACTGCAGGGTAAAGAAATATTTACCGAAAAAGTGATGACCGACAAAGAAGGAAAGGCAACCATAAAATTTAATCTTCCGCAAAAATTGCAGAGCAGCGATGGACTGTTGAATGTGATGGTGGATTACAATGGCAGCACTGAAAGTATTTCACGCGCCATTCCGATTGTAAGAAACGCGCTTAGCTGCAGATTTTTTCCTGAAGGCGGAGATCTGGTGAATGGACTGAACAGCAAGGTTGCATTCAGGGTTCTGAACGAATTTGGAAAAGCTGCCGACGTTGACGCTGAGCTTTGGGAAAATGATCGCCGGGTATTAAAGAAGTTCAGCAGCTTTCACATGGGCATGGGAAGTTTTGACTTTACGCCCGAAGAAGGAAAAACTTACTCTGTGCGGATCACCCGTCCTGCAGGCATTACAGAAAAATACCTGCTGCCAGAGGCGCTTGATCGTGGTTATGTGATAAATACTTCATTGGCGGGAGCTAATAACCTGCATGTGAATGTACAAACTACCGAAGCCAATGAACTTTCGCTGGTGGCTCAGATGAGGGGTAAAATTTTATACACCACAGTGCTGCCTGTATTGCCCGGGACATTTAGTTTAAATATTTCCACTGAAAAATTTCCCATGGGCGTATTACAACTGAGTTTGTTCGACAACAAAGGAATAGGCCGGGCAGAACGACTGGTTTTTGTGAACCCACACAGGCAACTTTCAGTTAGTATTAAGTCTGATAAAGAAAAATACCTGCCCCGTGAAAAAGTGAAACTAAATCTTTTGGTAAAAGATGAGAATGGTTTACCGGCTCCGGCCCTTCTTTCAATGGCTGTAGTAAACGACCAGTTGCTCTCCTTTGCCGATGACAAGTCTGGAAACCTTATCAGCTCATTGTTACTGCTGGATGACATTAGCGAAAAAATAGAGGAGCCTTTATTTTATTTTAAAAAGGATGAGAAAAAAGCTGTGCCAGCGCTCGACCTTCTTATGATGACTTCCGGCTGGCGACGCTTCACCTGGGAAAAAATTCTGAACGCTTCACTCGGGCAGCCAAAGTATCAAGCTAAAAAAGCGAAAATCACCGGCACTATACTAGATGGACTTACACAGAAACCTCTGAAAGATGTTACGCTAACTGGAGGAGAAGGTAAAAGCTGGCGCTGTAATGAAGATGGTTCGTTTGTTATCAGCAACCATGCTTTGTACGAACCGCTCAGTCTCAGTGTTGAAAAACAGGGCTATCATACACAGTCACAGTTTGTGGCAGATTATCAGCAGGGACTGGTGTGGTATCTCTATCCGCTCAGCCATCGTGTATACTCGCGCTGGAATGAGGTGCCGCAGGCGATGGAAAATGCGGTAGCTGCAGGGAACGTTGATCGTGCACCGCGGATGCACCTGAAAAGGGCAGCCGCTCAGGAGAAGGCCGTTGCTGAGCGCGCGGCACCTGCCGTTGTAAAAAAACGGCCTGCTGTACTTAAAAATGATCTTCGCGAGGTGAAGGAAAAAAGATGGGTTGCAGATGAAGTGCTGGCAGCAGGCGCGATTTTCGATGCGGAGTGGGAGGGGCAGGTGGTGCCGGAGGGCGCAGGTTATTATCGTGCCAGGGAGTTTGCAGCTCCGTCTTATGACACTAAACTGGAGGTGAAGACGCGAAACGATTTCCGTAATACGATTTACTGGAATCCCCGTGTTGAAACAGGTCATAACGGCCGTGCTACCGTCGAGTTTTTTGCTTCTGATGAGATCACCTCATTCAGGGTAATGGCCGAGGGAATTGGCAGCGATGGTTTATGTGGACGAGGTGAAAAATTGTTTTACACACAACTGCCATTCGAGCTAAAAGTAAAGATGCCTTCTGCTCTTACCGGTGGCGACATTGTCAGGATCCCGGTAACACTTAAAAACAATACGAACCAACCTCTCGGCGGAAGTTTTGAGGTGCAGACGCCATCACAGCTGGTAGTTGTTTCTATGCCCGGCAGTGATCAAACCGTTATGCCAGGTTCCGCCAAAACTATCTATCTCTCTTATAAAGTGAAGCAGGCAAATGTGGATACTGCCATTTCCGTTTCATTTTCGGCCTGTGCACTCAGTGATGCGGTGAGCGCCACGCTGCGTATTCGTCCACGTGGTTTTCCGGTACAGCGTTCATTCAGCGCGCAGCAGATTGACAAAGAATATACTTTTTCGGCGAAGGATGTTGTTGATGGATCAATGCGTATTTCTTTCAGCGCTTTTCCTGATGTAACGAGCGATCTTATGAAGGGAGTGGAGGGCATCCTTCGCGAGCCTTATGGCTGTTTTGAGCAGACTTCCTGCACCGCCTACCCCAATGCAATGGTGCTGAATTACCTCAAAGCCACCGGCAGCAACGATAGCAGAGCTTTGGCAAGCGCGCAGGATCTGCTCGACAGGGGGTACAAACGCCTCACAACCTTCGAAACAAAAACAAATGGTTATGAATGGTTCGGTGCCAGTCCGGCACACGAAGGCCTTACAGCTTATGGTATTATGGAGTTTGTTGATATGCAGCGGGCGGGGCAGGTAATAGATAAACAAATGCTTGACCGCACCGCACGTTGGTTGTTAATGCACCGCGACGGCAAAGGGGGATTTGAAAGAGAGCGCCATGCTTTGCATGATTTTGGAAGGATCAGTGATGAGGTAATGAACGGCTACATCGTTTACGCACTGGCAGATGCAGGTTATAAGGACCTTGACAGAGAACTCCTGAAAAGCGTAGAGATCGCTAAAAACACCAATGATTCGTATCTTCTGGCCATGGCGGCTTCTGCCGCAAACAAACTGGGTAAAAAAAGCGAATCAAAAGCGTTGCTAGCCGCGCTGCTGAAAAAGCAGGAGAAGGATGGTGGATTTACAGGCTCCTCTCATTCTATCACTTATTCTCAGGGAAGGTCGCTTACGATAGAAACTACAGCCCTGGCCGTACTTGCGCTGCTTGAAACAGGTTCGCAGGATGTTTTAGCGCTTGATGCCGCTGTGAAAAAACTCATTGGAATGCGCGATGGTTCTGGCGCCTTTAGTTCTACGCAGGGTACAGTGCTAGCATTGAAAGCACTTACAGCTTATGCCATTCACAACAAAAGGGTAAGGGAAGACGGTGAGATCATTATTTATGTTGATGGAAAAAAATGTGCGACAAGGGAGTACAAGGCCGGAGATCGTGGTGAAATAATAGTGGAAGGCCTTGAAAAGTTTATTGATAAAGGTGAGGAACACAGGCTAAGGGTAAGATTCGCCGGCACCAAAGAGCCTTTGCCTTATGCGCTGTCGGTAGAGTGGTTCACCAGTCTGCCTGAGTCCTCGCCCGAAACTGCAGTAACTATCAATGCCGGTTTAGGAAAAAAAGAAATGCTCGTGGGTGAAACAGTTCGGCTGAGTGTAATAGTTAAAAATACCAGGACTGAGAACGTTCCAAGCGCTATGGCCGTGGTGGGTATTCCGGCCGGACTAAGTGTGCAACCCTGGCAGCTGAAAGAATTACAGGAGAAAAAGGTTTTTGATTATTATGAGATAATTGGAGACAGGCTTGCACTTTATTACCGTGGCTTGGCGGCAGCTGATAAAAAGGAGATAGGGCTGGATCTGAAAGCGGAATTACCCGGCGAGTTTAATTTTCCCGCTTCTTGCAGTTACCTGTATTATACCAACGAATTTAAATCGTGGACCTCCGCCGGAAAAATAAAAATTTCAGAAAAAAAGAAGTGAAATGAGCACAGGAAAAAACACAATCAGGAGCTGCGCGATCTGCGCGGCTCTTTTTTTCAGTTTGATGTTTGTTCAGGTAAAAGCGGGTGATGACACAAAAAAAGGGAAGAGATGTACCTGTGAAAAACAACAGGCGAGAGCCGAGAGAGAATACAGGAAACTCACAAAACAAAAAGATCAAACAATACAAGTTTCAAGGTCTTTGAAAAGAAAAAGCAACAGGTGGTATAAGAAAACGAATGCTGCTTCTGGCAAGGTTAAGCATGTTAGAGAGAAAATAGCCGCCTGTTCATTTAGGTAAATGAAGCCAAGGGTAAATTACCAGGAGTTTCTGGACTTTGGGCAGAAAAGTAGCAAGTAGTCGGAATAGGACCGAACACTTTCGTTTCTAGTTCAATTAATTGTAACTTGTTTGAAAATTACTCTAATTGAGAACGTGCGGATTCAAGGGAGATATAGTGGAATAATTCGATCTTTCGCATTATATTGGCTGGTTTTGATTTTCTTACTTGGGTCATGCGGTAAGCCGAGTTGTAAAAGAGAGAAACTTCCGAGGTACGATTATCCTCCTGAGATGCATCGATTTTTTGATGTTTACAAAGGGGGTAACTGGTGGGTATATGCGACTACTGACAAAAGCAAACGGGATAGTGTTTATATTGCTAATTACACGGAGACAGAAGGTGCCAATTGTCAGGAAAAAGTGATTACTTGGTCTAGAAGAATGAATATTTTTTCTACTTACATTTTTGATGATAATGCAAATCGAATAAGTGTTTATCAGACCGCACCTTCTAGTGCCAGGGCCCTATTAGTTGGTTATAGAACCAATTTCCAATACATTTTTGATGGAACTTCCATCCGCGAAATTGCTTCTGAAGCCATAGTTGAAATTGTGCCTTCACTTGAGGTAAATGGTATTACTTATACGAACGTTATAAGTTCCAACAGGGTGAAGATTGCCGAAAACGTCGGTATAATCTACACAGTGTTTGAAGGAGATACCTTTTTGCTTAAGAAACATCATGTTCAGCCTTAATAAATAATGTAACTTGTTTGAAAATTACACCAATGCAAATAATTTTGAGTCAGCGGAGACATCGTGTCATTATTCAAACTTCCTTCTTGTTTTTTGCAGCAATATATTTTGTATTTGGGTCATGCGGTAAGCCGAGTTGTAAAAGAGAGAAACTTCCGAGGTACGATTATCCTCCTGAGATGCATCGATTTTTTGATGTTTATAAAGAAGGTAACTGGTGGGTATATACAACCACTCGTGGAAAAAAACGGGACAGTGTTTATATTGCTAATTACACGGAGACAGAGCTTGGAAATTGCCAACAAAAGACGATTACCTGGTTTAGAGAAATGAATATTTTTTCGACCTACATCTTCGAAGATAATCTGAACCGAAAAAGTGTTTATCAAACTGAACCTCAACGCACAATTGTTATTCTTAATGGATACAGGGCTCTTTTTCAGTTTGTTTTCGAGGCTGGCGTGATAAAGGAAATCAACTCTCAGCTGGCGGTAAAAGCAATTCCCTCAATTGAGATCAATGGTAAAACTTATCTAAATGTAATTGCTACTGATCACGTATTCATTGCTGAAGGAGTGGGAATTATTAAAACAGTTTTTGATGGAGATACCTTTTTGCTTGAGAAACATCATGTTCAGCCTCAATAAACCAACACGTTTTGATTAGCAGTAAAAATTGTAATCCTGCCAATGCTGCTCACGTACTCAACACCTCAATCAGCTCTGCCAGTTCTTTGTTGAGTTGTTTGTGGTGTTTCACTGCTTTTTCAAAAGGCGTAAAACTCATCTTGCGGTTAATAATTCCTACCATCACATTATTTTTCCCTTCAAGTAATCCTTTCACCGCGTGGTAGCCCATTAAACTGGCGTTTACTCTTTCCATACAACTGGGATTGCCCCCGCGCTGTATGTGGC
>JAEZDS010000231.1 GCA_023433205.1 Bacteroidota bacterium | reverse complement strand
TACTTTGTGCCAGGCAACAATTAGTAAAATGGTTTTAAGACCCCGTAAGGTCTGGCCAAAACAAACGACTATAGGGCCCCGCTCGCCTCCGCGAAGCTATGGCGAAGCGAGGTAAGGCCCGGTCAACGACAAAAACGACTTAGGACCCCGCTCGCCTTCGGCGGCCGATGGAAGCTATGGCGAAGCGAGGTAAGGTCCGGTCGAAACAAGTAAGAGAAAAAAACCTGCTCCGGTGCTGCCGCAGCAGGTTTTTTTTGTTTGCAGTGATAATAAATGATTGGCGAGTTCCAGGTTTCTAAGAAAGTAACCCTACCCCAACTAAATACACTTAAAATAATCAAATGCCTCAAGACAGTCGCTGCATTTATAAAGTGCCTTGCAGGCTGTGCTGCCAAACTGTGAAACCATAACGGTCTGTTTACTGCCGCATCTTGGACATTTAACTGTTCGCTGTTTTCCGGTAATAGCTCCTTTGTCTGTGCTGCTGCCTTCAGGAGGAGCAATCCCATATTTTCTCAGCTTCTCACGGGCTTCAGCGCCAAGCCAGTCAGTGGTCCACGCCGGCTGATAAACAGTTTTTATCTTCACCTGTTCAAATCCAACATCAAGTAACTTTTTCCGAACATCGTCTTCCATCTGTTTCATAGCCGGACAGCCACTATATGTAGGAGTAATAGTTACTTCCACATTTTTTCCAGATACCTGCGCATCACGGATCACTCCAAGTTCCACAATTGAAATTACCGGGATCTCCGGATCAGGGATCTCATCAAGCGCCGCGAAAATATCTTCCTTGGATTGAAGCATGTGTTACTTGTCCTGTGTGCCAATTAAATTTTTACTGCTGCTTACCGGATCCTCCTATGTGTCCTCATCAGCACCGAAGGTGGTGACTAAATGAGGATTCGCGGTGGGATTTTTTATTGTCTATGCGAAAATCTATGTTTTCTAATATGTCTATGTGTTTAAAACAGGTGTTCCCTTCGCGTTTTACTTAATCTAATGACCGGAAACGCCTCGAATAAAGTAACGATCTCCACTACAAAATAAAAATCGCCGCCACCGCCATAATCACAATAATCACCAGGTACTGCCAGATATCAAGGAAATAAGGCTGCAGTTTTTTCGAGCTATTCATGTTCACCATTTTGCACCCGGATACATCCTGGGCAATGCCTGCATCTCAGCCAGCAGGTACCCCAAATGCTCAGAATGTACACCTTTGCGGCTGCCACTCTGCATAAAGGTCTCTGCAGGTACCTTTATCCCTGCTTCTTCAAGCAACTGTTCGATCTCTTTACGCCATACAGGTTCAAGCTTTTTCAGATCAACTGCTATTCCTTCCTTCAGCAAAATTTCATCCACCTCGTTCATCTCAAACAATTCGCCGGTAAATTGCCATAACTCATCAAAGGCCTTTTGCAAACGCGTGAAACTCTCTTCTGTGCCGTTGCCGAACCTTAGCACCCAGCTGAAACTATGCCGTTTATGGTAAGCTATCTCCTTAATTGATTTGCCGGCTATGCCTGCCAGGGTCTCATCCTTCTTCTGCGTTAATTCAGTATAAAACAACAGATCAAAACAATCTACAAAGGCCTGCCTTAGTATAGTTTTCGCATAGTCGCCATTTGGCTGCTCGCAGATAAGGGCGTTATAGTACTCACGGTCGTTACGTAAAAACGCCAGATCATCCTCGGTTCTACCCTTGCCCTCCACACTGCCCGCATATTCAAGTAAACTCTTCGAGCGACCGAAAATATCAAGCGCTATATTGGTAAGCGCCAGATCTTCTTCCAGAAAAGGGCCGTGACCGGTCCATTCGCTGAGGCGTTGAGCCAATACCAATCCGCTGTCACCTAACCGCAGAGTATATTTAAAAAGTGCTTCCTGTTTGTTCATATAACAAAATTACATGTGCCCTATACCGTCGGGGATCTGGTAAAAAGTGGGATGACGAAATATCTTGTCGTTAGCCGGTTCAAAAAATGGCCCTACGTCTTCAGGACTACTTGCCACTATGGCATCACTTGGCACAACCCATAACGACATCCCTTCATTACGTCGCGTGTAAAGGTCGCGTGCGTTCTGCAACGCCATCTCCTTATCGTATGCATGCAAATTACCGCAATGCACAAATGGCTGACCCGACTTTTTTTGCACAAACACTTCCCATAAAGGACCCTGTGTATCACTCATATTTACTCTTTAATTTATTTAATGCCTGCTGCTGCTTAAGCGGCTTTTTTTGTTTGTTTTTGCGCATATGCTGCCGCCGCTTCACGCACCCAGGCACCATTGTCGTGGGCTTTGTTACGGGCGGTAATACGCTCGCGGTTACAAGGGCCATTACCTTTGATCACATTCTTGAACTCAACCCAATCGGGTTCACTAAAATCGTATCCTTTTTTCTCCTCATTCCACTTCAGATTAGGATCAGGGATTGTAAGGCCCAGGTACTCGGCTTGTTTTACTGTCTGATTAACAAAACGCTGGCGCAACTGGTCGTTGGTTTCACGTTTGATACGCCATTTCAATGCCGTTTCACTGTTGGGGCTCTCACGGTCGGGTGGACCAAACATCATTAATGTAGGGAACCACCAGCGGTTTAACGCGTCCTGCGCCATCGCCTTTTGTTCAGGTGTACCAAATGATAAATGCATCATTGTTTCATAACCCTGCCGCTGATGGAAACTCTCTTCCTTACAGATGCGGATCATTGCCCGGCTATACGGTCCGTAAGAAGTGCGCTGCAACATTACCTGGTTCATGATAGCTGCACCATCAACCAGCCAGCCAACAGCGCCAACATCAGCCCAGGTGAGGGTGGGGTAATTAAAGATCGAAGAATATTTTGCTTTTCCGGTTAGCAGCGCCTGCAACATTTCATCGCGGGTAATGCCGAGAGACTCGGCGGCAGTATAGAGGTAAAGTCCATGTCCGCCCTCATCCTGAACTTTTGCAAGCAAAACAAGTTTGGCACGCAAACTCGGCGCTCTCGAGATCCAGTTTCCTTCAGGCAGCATTCCTACCACCTCGCTGTGAGCATGCTGAGAGATCTGCCTGATAAGGTGTTTACGGTAATTTTCAGGCATCCAGTCTTTGGGCTCAATAAATTCATTCTTTGCAAGCCTCTCTTCAAAAACCGCCTCGTGTTTGCTGGTATCTTTATTTTGTTTTGTTTCTGTAGCCATTCTCACAAAAATACGCTTTTACCAGCTTTTTTCAAAGATGACCTTGCTCAGTTCCGTTAAAGCCGGCAGCTGCAAGGGTAACCCGGACTATTAAAAAAGATTAATTTTTATATGGCCTTCAAAACGGCTATTTTTGCGAACTATTTTTAACGAATGGCACGATTTCATACGCTTAAAGTGCGCGATATAAGACGCGAAACCCCCGAGGCGGTGTCGGTAGCTTTTGAAGTGCCGCCACAGCAGCAGCCCGAATACCAGTTTAAACAGGGGCAGTATGTTACCCTGAAAATGAACATCGGTGGCGAAGAATTGAGGCGCTCCTACAGCCTGTGTTCAAGCCCCTTTAGCGAAAAAGAGCTGCGTGTGGCGATTAAGGAAGTAGCCGGAGGCAAACTTTCAACATACATTAACCGCGATCTGAAAGTTGGCGATCAGATCGAAGTGATGACGCCAATGGGCAACTTTCACACAGTGCTTTCAGGAAGCAGCGCCAGGCATTATGTGCTGGTAGCAGGAGGAAGCGGCATCACGCCAATGATGAGCATCCTTAAGAGTGTGCTTTACGTTGAGAAAAAAAGCCGCGTTACGCTGATCTACGCCAACAAAAATGAGGAAAGCACCATCTTCAAAAAAGAAATTGAAAGTATTGCTTCCTCAAATCCTAATCTCGAAGTAGCCTACGTTTTTGAGAGCCCTGAACAAACCATGCCCGAACTGCAGACCGGTATCATCACCATTCCTCGCGCCAAGGCATTGTTTGAACATTACAAATGTCTGAATGCAGATGAGTATTTTATCTGCGGACCTGCTCCAATGATGGAGAATGTAAAATTTACTCTGGAAGGGATGAAGATCCCGAAAGAAAAAATCCATATTGAATATTTCACCGCTGTACTCGATGCAGTCAACAAAGCCGAAAGTCCGACCGCGGCCAATGTGAAGGCCAAGGTAAAAGTGATGCAGTATGGCATTGAAACTGAATTTGATCTCGAAACCTCAGGCATTAGTATTTTAGAGGCTGCCATTGAAGCCGGTGTTGATGCGCCGTTCAGCTGTAAGGGTGCGGTGTGCTGCACCTGCAGGGCCAAAGTACTTGAAGGCAAAGTAAAAATGGACGCCAACTTCGCGCTAACCGACGAAGAGGTGGAAGAAGGTTTTATTCTAACCTGTCAAAGTCATCCAATCACCGACAATGTGGTGGTGGATTATGATGCGTGAGGGTGCCTAAGTTTTTAGTTGATCATTAGACAAATCTTTTCTCCTCCTTACTGTCCCTAAGAACTGTTTCTGCTTTTTACCTGCAATTCTTACAAATTTTTGAAATTTTGACTAATTTAGTCAAGACTAATTAATTCAAAATGAAACGAATTGGAGAGATGATCCGAAATTTACGGGAGGAAAAGGGAGAGCCGTTACGAGTTTTAGCCGCACACCTGCAGGTAGATCAGGCGGTGATGAGCAAAATAGAAAGAGGTCTGCGGAATCCAACCAGAGCACAGGTTGAAAAACTCGCCAAATATTTTAAATCAGACAAAAAGGAGATGCTAATTGCCTGGCTAAGCGATCGGATTGTAAAACAAATTGAAGGGGAGGCATGGGCAAAAGAGGCTTTGAGTGTTGCTGAACAAAAGGTGCAATACCAGCAATCAGGCGTTCTTAACCGCAATGTAATAATAAAGAAGATCAGGCAAATCCTTGATCAGGATGGAAGAATTAAGAAAGCATGGATATTTGGGTCATTTGCACGAGGAAATGATCTTGCAACCAGCGATATTGATATTATGGTTGAGGAAGACAAAAAGAAAAAGTTCAGCTACTTCGATCTTGCTGATATACAATATAAGCTCGAACAACTGATTAACCGAAAAATAGACATTGGATTTTCTCAGTCCTTAAGAGAACATGTGGCCTCATCTGTCAGAAAAGAAGCAGTTTTGATTTATGAAAAGTCCTGAAGACAGAAGCAGGGAACGATTGCTTCATGTTGTTGATGCCATCAGGAAATAGAGTTCTATACCGCCAGCCTGACCTTTAAACAGTTCACGAACGACACACAATGTAATGAAGCGGTGCTTCACGTAGAGCTAAAAATTTTGGAAGATTACCACTATCCCTGGCACACAGTGCGTGCTCAGCGAAATGTTATAGCACATGAATATTTTGGAATCCGCATGGATAAGATCTGGAGCGTTGTACACAAAACGACCTGCCTGAGTTGAAAGCCATGATTAACAAAATACTTCTTGAGAAATTTTAGTGCGGTATGCTATGGGAAATGTGTAATTGGATTTGAATTAGGAACCGGCACACACATCTCCTCTGCGCACATTTTTCAGAACCCCTCCAGCCCCTCCATATCACGCCTGTCTTTTTTAGTGGGCCGGCCTGTTCCTTTATCTCTTTTTACTGACGATCTCAAAAAAACAGAAGGCAGAAGTTCCTCCTTTTCCGGTGCAGGTGAATGATCGGTGTAGTGTTTTTGCGCAATCTCGAATGATGATCTTCTGGCTGTAAGTTCTGTTACCTTAATGATCTTTTTGTTGTGGCCTATATTCATTGTGTAGGTCTCACCAACCTGTACAATGTGCGCCGGTTTAAAGTTTTCGCCATTGAGTTTTACTTTTCCGCTTTTGATTGCTGCGCCTGCAAGCGTGCGCGACTTGTACATGCGGATCGCCCAGAGATAAGTATCGGCCCGTACTTCCAGCTTAACGCACTACAATAAACTTCCCCGAAAAAACATTGAAGCCATCGGTAAGCCACAAAATGTACACACCCTCTTCAAGACTTCCCAAACGTAAAATTGCTTTTCCTCCGGTGCTTACAATGTCAGGCTCTGACACAACTCTCCCGTAACGGTTATAAAGGTATCCCACAAGCCGTGTGTTACTGGTGTTCAGCACCTTTATTTTGATTTCTCCATCGTTTGATGTGAGTGGATTAGGGTAGATAAAGAGACCAGGCTGAGAACCTGCGCCAAATACGCGTATAGTTTGAGATATCTCGCCCTCCAGCCTCACCTGATAGAAATTCATCTGATTTACAGCGGGATTATCATGCGTATAACTTTTCGGATCATCATAATTAAAATCACCACACAAACCTGGATCCCCGCCGGCATAAACAAACGGCAATGTTGAATCTGCCGTGTGATACACAGAAAAACCATTACACTGTGCGCCCTTTGCAATGGTGAACCGGATAATTACTTTGCCATCACTAAATACGCCACTCGGCTCCAGGATCCTTTGTGCATGGACTGAAACCGAAAATACAGCAGCAAATAACAATAAAAGACGCATGTTTAACAACAAGAACTGTTTAACACAAATATAGCAGAATCTGCCGAATGACCAAAACAGTTGATGTGCAAAAAAACATAAGCGCTGCTCGTTATCACGAGCGCCTCCTTTCTCAGCGCACTCTGCGTCGAGCGCAGCGCCTCAGAGCTCTCTGCGGTTTTGCCTCTTAAGAGCCTTAAAATCCTAAAGTTTCTTTTGTTCCCCTCAAAAATTCTAACTTTGGCGCTTTATAAATTCTATGGAAAGATCAGAAATCACCAGATACCTCGACACCAACAAGGAAAGAATGCTCAGCGAATTGCTTGAATTGTTAAGGATTCCTTCTATCAGTGCCGACAGTAAATACAAAGCCGATACACTCAGAACAGCAGAAGCTGTTAAAGCCCGTCTTATTGAGGCAGGCGCTGACAACGTGACGCTTAGCCCTACAAAGGGTTATCCTGTTGTTTATGGTGAAAAAATAATAGATACAGCAAAACCAACAGTGATCGTTTACGGCCACTACGATGTGCAGCCGCCCGATCCGCTGAACCTCTGGCACTCGCCACCCTTTGAACCGGTGATCAGAAAAACAGAAACGCATCCCCTGGGCGCTGTGTTTGCACGCGGTGCCTGCGACGATAAAGGCCAGATGTACATGCACATAAAGGCTTTTGAATTAATGATGAAAACCAATACCCTTCCATGCAACGTTAGGTTTATGATTGAAGGTGAAGAGGAGATTGGCTCACCCAGTCTTGGTCCCTGGATCAAAGAAAATAAAGATCTTTTAAAGGGAGATGTGATACTTATTTCGGATACTTCAATGCTTGGACACGATTTGCCGAGTATTGATACGGGATTGCGCGGACTTGCTTATATGGAAGTAGAGGTTACCGGACCCAACCGCGACCTGCACAGCGGTGTTTATGGTGGAGGCGTGGCGAATCCGATCAATGTTCTCTGTAAAATGATCGCCGACTGCCACGATGAGAATTACCATATCACCATTCCTGGTTTTTATGACAAGGTGCAGGAGCTAAGCAGAAAAGAACGTGATGAGATGGCAAAAGCGCCTTTTGATCTTAATACCTTTAAAAAGGATCTTGAAGTTGAAGATGTGCAGGGAGAAAAAGGTTTTTCAACTACCGAACGCACAGGCATCCGCCCAACACTTGATGTAAACGGTATCTGGGGAGGGTACACTGGTGAAGGCGCAAAAACGGTGTTACCTTCAAAAGCTTATGCCAAGATCAGCATGCGCCTGGTGCCCGACCAGAACTCACATGAGATCGCAGAAATATTCACAAAACACTTTGAGTCGGTAGCGCCTAAATCGGTAAAAGTAAAAGTAAGCACGCACCATGGCGGCGAGCCTGTGGTGGTGAGTACAGAGAGCCCAGGTTATAAAGCCGCGGCCAAAGCCATGGAAGAGACCTATGGGAAAAAACCGGTTCCTACCCGTGGCGGAGGTTCGATACCTATTGTTGCGCTTTTCAAAAAAGAACTTGGTTTAGACAGTATTTTATTTGGATTTGGACTTGATTCAGACGCCCTGCACTCTCCCAACGAACACTTTGGATTATTTAATTTCCACAAAGGCATTGAAACCATTCCGTTGTTTTATAAATATTATACTGAGCTCGGCGGCAAAAAATGACAAGCGGAGAGTTGCTCGGCACCATAGGGGTAAGTCTGCTGCTGCTGGCCTATGCGCTTAATCTGCTTAAACTCACACATAGCAATTCAAAGGTGTATCTGCTGCTTAATATAGCAGGTGCGGGAATTGCAGGTGTAAGTAGTTATATCATCAGTTTCTGGCCCTTTGTGGTGCTTGAGGGAGTGTGGACGATCACTTCGCTGGTTATACTTGTAAATGTTTTAAGAAATGCTCCTCGTTAGATCGCTACTGTATCTTTTTTGTCTTCTAGTTGTAATGGCAGGCTGCCGTTCAATGAAAGAGCCGGTAATTACCGGCGTGCGCGGCTTTAAAGTAAACAAGATAAGCGTGGCAGGAATTGACGGCGACCTACAGTTGGGCATTAAAAACCCCAACAACTACAGTTTTTCAGTGTACCCAAGCAACTTTGATGTAATGTACAGCGGTGTTCACCTGGGCAAAGCCAGGCTCGACAGGCGCGTTAAAATAAAAGCCAATGCCGAAGAGGTGTATACCTTTAACATCAAAAGCGATTTTACTAATACAAATCTGCTCGATGTGATGAAACTGCTGAGGGGAGCTTCATTTAAAAATGAACTGGAAATAAAGGGTGACCTTAAAGCCGGCAAACTTTTACTGCGAAAAGGATTTCCTGTTGATCTGAAAGAGCGGATAAGTTTGCAGTGATCGGCACCTGCAAAAACCCTCAAGGCAGGTTTTAAAAAAACAGATGTAAGACACAAAGCCGGCCCTTACTCCAACATCAGCTTTTTTACCGCGTATTGTTCGCCTCTTGTTATTTTGATAAAATAAATTCCTTTTAGGTGGTCCCGCAAATCAAGCTTGTAGATTCGTGATTTTTCATTTGTTGAAGAAATGTTTTGTTCTGAATAAATGATCTGCCCCCGTGAATTAAAAATCTCTATCCGCGCAGTGACTTCATTCAACGTGCCCAGTTCAACATTTAAAATTTCTGAAGCAGGATTGGGATACACAGTAAACAGCTCTTTGTTTTCACGCAATCCTGCAAGGCCGGTACAATTAATAACCGACACCGAAAGCGTTGATGAATTTGCACAACCGTTGTTATCCTCTCCCTTTACAATATAACTTGTATTACTTTGTGGCGAAACCGTAACCTGTGCACCGCTTAAAACACCAGGCATCCAGGTATAGCCCGAAGCACCGAAGGCCGTAAGTGTAGCTGTTTGGCCGGGACAAAGGGTCTGACTTAAAGGGCTGACACTAATGTTTAATGTAGGATTGGGCAATACGGTGATTTGTTTATGTAAAGTATCGGCCACACACTGCCCGTCATCCAATACCAGTTTTACGTGGTAGTTGCCCGGACTACCATAACTGTGTACTGGAGAATACAATGAGGAAGTATTGGTTGCACTTGCCGGCTCACCAAAATCCCAGTAAAAAGAACTGAGGCTGCTAACGGCTGTACACACAGTAGAACTAGAAGGAAAAGTAAAAGACACCTTACTGCAGGCCTGGTTGGGCTGGTTGATGGCAATAAGCGGTTTCATCAGGAAGTGCGGATAATGGGGAAGATAGCCGGCATAAGTTCCGGTACCAACGCTTTGTGCGTTCAACGAAAAGTCACAGGCGCTTCCGGCATTGTTTGGCTGTTGAATAGCTGCCAGGCTGTCGTGCCATCCCTGTGATCCCCATTGTGTAAGATAAATTTGCCCGTTTATGGCCCTTTGGATGCCACGGTAAAACGAATAAGTTGAAGCCGCCAGTGTAACTACAGTGTTAGCTGATGCAACGACGGCTGAAGGGTTCCCGGAGCACAAGTCAAGTTGCACGAGATTACCTGGGCGTTCAACCGTGTACAGTTTTGAACCATCGGGCGAAAATTCGAAATAAGAGGCGCCTGCTTGTGCATCATTAAATACACGTGCCAGATAGGTATTGCTCAGGGTTCCGGTGGTTCTGTCAAAATCCGATATGGCTAAACTATAAGATAAAGGAAATCCATAATATTGTCTTGAACCTATGGCCAGTCGCCTGCCATCAGGCGAAGAGCGAAGGTATGAGA
>JAEZDS010000153.1 GCA_023433205.1 Bacteroidota bacterium | reverse complement strand
TTGGTGAACGGCTTGCCTCAAACTGCGCACGGATCATTGGAGGCCAGCCCCGGTCTCTGCCAATACGGTTCATCATTCCCGCATAGCTGGGATAAAATTCATCGGCTGCCTGTTGCGAAGTTTCAGCAACATACATCATAGAATTAATTCCTATGCGCAGGTCACTCTCTTTACGCCCAGCTTCTTTTGATGCCAGCCTGTACATTTTAATGAATGACACAAACTGCTCCGGCATCCCGCCGATAATGGCAAGTGCCAGGGGTAAATTTAAACGTGCAGCTCTCACAGCCGATGAAGGAGTACCTCCTACAGCAAGCCACACAGGCAGAGAATCCTGCAATGGCCGCGGATAAACTCCAAGATCGCTGATACTCGCCCGCTGTTTTCCCGCCCAGCTTACCTTTTCATCCTGGTTGATCTTAAGCAGCAGTTCAAGTTTTTCCGCAAACAGTTCATCATAATCTTTAAGATCGTAACCGAACAGTGGAAAGGATTCTATAAAAGACCCTCTGCCGGCCATTATCTCCGCCCTTCCGCCGGAAAGCTGATCAACAGTGGCAAAATCCTGAAAAACCCTCACCGGATCATCGGAACTGAGAACAGTGACTGCGCTGCCAAGCCGGACGTTTTTCGTAATAACTGCCGCAGCACCTAGAATAACAGCCGGCGCAGAAACAGCATAGTCAGGACGGTGATGTTCACCCACTGCGAAAACATCCAGCCCCACTTCATCAGCCAGTTTGATCTCTTCAAGAAGATTTCTGATCCTTTGATGGGTGTTTAGGGCGTTACCTGCTTTTCCATCAGGCGTTACGTCGGCGAAGGTATATAGTCCAAGTTCCATATTCGGGGCATTTCTGATCAATAATTTGTAGCACTACCGTGCTGCACAATAGTAGCTTTTTCATCGCTGTACCATTCTAAAAAAAACAAAAATTATTAACGGCAGGTAATAAACAGTTAGTTATTTAAACTGTCAGTTGGAATGTTTCATGCGAAGGTAATTTTTAATGATCTTTTCTAACTCCACCGCATGAAAAATAATGGCCGAAACGCCCACACAAGCTGCCAGTTCATTAAACGACAAAGGCTGTGTTTTAAAAAAGTGGTTGGCAACCGGCAGGTAAACCACCCCCAGATGTATTACAAAAGTGAGCAGAACGGCTCCCAGCATGGCTTTGTTACTTAGTAAACCCTGCCTGAACAGAAGCTGGGTATCGCTACGAATTGCAAGCACATGCCCCAGTTGCGAAAAAGTAAGTACAGTAAAAACAATGGTCTGCCATTTCTCATTGTCGTTATAATACGCATAAGCCTGAGAACCAAGCGTAATACCGGCCATGAGCAGTCCTACCCAAACTATGTGGTATCCAACTCCTCTTGCAAAAAGGTTTTCATCGGTTTTGCGGGGTGGCCGGCTCATTACATCCGGCTCGGCTTTTTCGCCGGCAAGGGCCAGGCCCGGTAAACCATCGGTCACAAGATTTATCCAGAGAATATGGATGGGAAGCAGGGGCATTGGCAGCCCGAATAACGGAGCCAGGAAGATAGTCCATATCTCGGCACTGTTACAGGTCATAATGTACTTAATAAACCTGCGAATGTTATCATAAATACGCCTGCCTTCCCTTACTGCTTTTATGATAGTGGCGAAGTTATCATCAAGCAGGATCATGTGCGAAGCCTGCTTGCTTACGTCACTGCCGTTAATTCCCATTGCAACACCTATGTTGGCGGCTTTAAGTGAAGGGGCATCGTTTACGCCATCACCAGTCATTGCGACATAGTGATTTTTTTTCTGAAGGGCTTTAACGATCTTCAGTTTCTGTTCCGGTGAAACTCTGGCGTAAACAGCAATCTCCTCAACCTGCGCTTCAAAGTCATTGTCTTTCATTGCCTGCAGCTCCTTGCCGGTGAGCACCTTTTTATCCTTACCTAAAATCCCTATCTCTTCGGCAATAACCGATGCTGTAGAAGGATGATCTCCCGTTATCATTACCGGTACTATCCCCGCAGTTTTACATTCCGCGATTGCCTCTCTGGCTTCCGGCCGGGCCGGGTCCTGCATTGCCACCAGGCCGGCGAAACGAAGCTCCTTCTCCAGATCTTCTGGTTTCGGGTCTTTCGCGATTTCAGATACCTTACGGTAAGCAAATGCCAGCACCCTGCGGCCTTCGCCAGCCCAGGTCTCCGCCTGATCAAGGATTCTTTTGTTTTCCTCACTGCTTCCAAGCAACTCAACAATTGCCTCAACAGCGCCTTTGGTCAATACCAGCTTTCCTTCCGGCAACTTGTGAACGGTGGTCATACACTTTCGGTCACTGTCAAAAGGAAGCTCAGCCACCCTTTTAAAGGTCTTCTTTATTTCCGCTATGCTGTCAGATCCTTCATTCTCATTTACGTAATCAACCAGCGCCACTTCAGTTGGATCACCGGCAAGCTCCCCATCCTCATTCCTCTTCACATCATTGTTGAGTATCATTGCCAGATTCAGCGGCGACAGCTGCCCGTGGAACGTATCTGTATCTTTTTCTTCAGTTACATCAACGATCTTCATTTTATTGAGTGTAAGTGTGCCGGTTTTATCAGAACAGATGTAGGTAACAGAGCCCAGCGTCTCTACGGCGTGAAGTTTGCGCATCAGGGCATCAACCTTCACCATGCGTTTGGCGCCCATTGAAAGTGCAATAGTGATAAGGGCCGGCAGGGCCTCAGGAATAGCTGCCACTGCCAGAGAAATTGACAGCAGCAGCATCCTCATGGTGTCTTCTCCACGCAGTAAACCAATACCGAACAATAACACGCAAATACCCAGAATAACATAGGATAACTTTTTTCCGAAATCGGTCATCCGTTTCTGCAGCGGAGTAACAACCTCCTCCTGCTCAAGCATGCCGGCGATCTTGCCTATTTCGGTTTTCATGCCCGTGCCAACCACCACTCCGGTTGCGCGCCCTGCAGTAACCAGCGATGTTTTAAACACCATATTGCTGCGGTCACCGGGGAGCAGGTCCTCTTCCTTAAGCGCTGCAACATTTTTCTCTACTGCTACCGACTCACCGGTAAGAGAAGATTCATCGGCCAGAATACTATGGGTTTCGATCAAACGAAGATCTGCCGGAACAACATTCCCCGCCTCCAGCAGCACTATGTCACCCGGCACAAGTTCATGCGCAGGCACCGACCTTTCCTTTCCGCTGCGCCGCACCACGGCGTTGCTTGCAGCCATCTTTTTAAGCGCTTCCATGGCCTTTTCAGCCCGAAACTCCTGCACAAATCCCAGCACCGCGTTAAGCACAACAATTACCAGGATGATAATTTTGTCGGTGAGCTCACCAATTACACCAGAAATAATGGCGGCGGCAATCAACACCAATACCATAAAATCGGTGAACTGTCCGAGGAACATAAGCCAGAAAGGCTTCTTTTTTGTATCAGCAAGCTGATTCGGGCCGTACTTCCGCGCACGTTGCTTCACTTCGTCAGCAGACAGACCACCTTCCGAACTATTTAATTCTTTAAGTACTTCTTCAACTTCCTTATTATGCCAGGCCATAAACTAATCGTTAACTGTGTCTGCTTCAAAAACTGAACCAGTATCTAGCCTAACATTACAAGCTCCGCGTAAATGTCAACCACCGGTCAGGTTACAAAGATAAACACAGTAAAAGCAATACAATACCATTCCTTCCTTATCTATGATCCTTTTTCGTTTCTCCATTGACCAGATATCAGCCCACGGCAACGTATATTTGCAATGAAACACTGCAGAAAAGACCCAATTCCTTCAAATTGAAAAGAACTTTAAACAATATAGCAGCAGCACTGCTCATTCTGTGTGTTGGAAACCCGCAGGCATTAAAGGCGCAGTTGTATGAGAAACAACGAAATGGAATACTCATCCACAATGTTTTGAGCAATGCACTGATCAGCGGCATAGGTGGAGCCATAAACAAAAAGGAAGGACAGAAACTTCATCACGCTTTTTTCAGCAACTTCCTTAAAGGTATGGCCGGAGGTCTGATCAAATATAGCGCCAAGTACAATGTATATGTATTGAACAACCAGGCTTTGGGCTTTTATGCCCCCATAAACCGTCTTCAGTTTTTTGTGGGCCATTCTATTACCATGAACGCGGCCCACAACAGAAAATTTTTGCAGACATTTTATTGTAATTTTTATGGCATTGATCTTCGGTACAACGACCCACGGACAGAGGGATTAAGCGCCAGGATTTCGCTCGCTACTGTATTGCAGAGCGCCTATTTTGCCGCAAACGGCGACAAACTTAATCTGTTTCGCTCTCTGGAATACGGTCTGCTATTTTTTGAATCCTCAGGTAGCAGGCTGCCTTCCCAGGCGCAGGCCGGCTTTAACGCTGTGGCTTTTCACAACAGCCCCGCAGTGCCCATCGATCTGGGCGTGCTTCCGCACGAACTTGTTCATACTTACCAGATGTATGATTATTTTGGCATCGCGGCCATGTACAACGAGGCTGAACAGAAGTTTCTGCACAGAAGCAAGTTCTACCAGAACTTCAGCAAAATTTTTGTGGCCGATTATGAAGTGTTGTTCTTCACCGCTGCTTATCTGCTGCAACCCCAGCCGCGTTACTTCAATAATTTTTTTGAATTCGAGGCCCATCATTTTCAGACGAGGAGTTTTCTGAGACGAAGATGATTTGGCGCGGGCAATGGGCAGTTAGCAG
>JAEZDS010000129.1 GCA_023433205.1 Bacteroidota bacterium | reverse complement strand
TTCGTAAGGCGGGGTAAAAAGGTCAAAAGAAATGGCATAAATTATCATCTCGTTCACAAGATCTTCAAGGTCCTGGCGTGTTATTGGTTCCTGGCTGAATTGCGCGTACCTGTATCCGATCTGCGTTCGGGTTTCTACAAAGAATTTTTTTTCACGGTTAATAAATATCCTTGCTATTAAATAGCCAAGATCGTTCAGTCGATTGTATTTATATGAATCGGCAAGAAAATTATATACACTTATTATTCCGCAGTATGAATTCATTTCATTGCTGCGGATGTAACCACTTTTGAAGATGGGGTGTGAGTGGTCGAATTCAAACACATTGCTGTGCATCTGAAAATCCAGAATGTCGCCCGCTACTTTAAAGTGCATTGACTGCAGACTAACCTCCTTAAAATAGATATTCACCCGGTTATCGATCTTACCGATGGCCTCCGAGAGTTCATCGGCTTCCGTTTTAAGCACATCATTAAGCTCATTAAAAACAGCTATTGTGTTTGAGTACACATCCTGCTTCATCACCGATTTTTCAGAAAGCAGCTGCAGTATTGCTTTGCGGTGGTTCTGGTGAGACTCTCTCATTGCCTGAGTTTTTAATAGGCGCGCGCAAACACAACCCTTTGTGTGCTTGGTTTGCCCGAGTAAATACATTTGCCATCTTCCTGCTCATTATCCAGAGGAATGCAGCGAATGGTGGCCTTTGTTTCTTCTTTGATTTTTTCTTCAGTTTCCGATGTTCCGTCCCAGTGAGCCAGCAAAAATCCACCACCCTCATCCAGCTGTTTTTTAAAATCTTCGTATGAGTCAATTTTTTTTGTCATCTTGTTCATGCGTTCTTTTGCACGCATAAACAGGCTGGTTTGCATTTGTTCAAGGCTATTCTGGATGTATTGTTCAATGTTCTCAAGGCTCACTGTTTCCTTGGTAAGATCATCTCTTCTGGCAACTTCCACCGTACCATTGACAAGGTCTCTTTCTCCAATGGCTATGCGGAGAGGGATGCCCTTTAATTCATATTCGGCGAATTTCCAGCCCGGGCGCTGCGTATCGCGGTTGTCGTATTTAACCGAGATGCCGCGTGACTGCAATTTGGATTTAATGTCCTGCGCAATGCCACTGATCTTCGCCAGCGCATCATCGCCTTTGTAAATGGGAACAATCACCACCTGCACGGGAGCCAGTTTTGGGGGGATCACCAGTCCCTTGTCGTCGCTATGGCTCATGATGAGTGCCCCCATGAGCCTGGTACTAACTCCCCAGCTTGTTGCCCATACATGATCAAGTTTGCCTTCTTTATTGGCAAACTTCACATCAAAGGCTTTCGCGAAATTCTGACCCAGAAAGTGAGAAGTGCCGGCCTGCAGGGCTTTGCCATCCTGCATCAGCGCCTCAATACAATAGGTGTCGTCGGCTCCGGCAAATCTTTCGCCTGGAGTTTTTACGCCTTTAAGCACCGGCATTGCCAGCCAGTTCTCGGCAAAATCAGCGTAAACCTCCAGCATTTTTTTGGTCTCCTCAATCGCCTCTTCTTTTGTAGCGTGGGCGGTGTGACCTTCCTGCCACAAAAATTCAGCGGTGCGCAAAAAGAGCCTCGTCCTCATTTCCCACCGCACCACATTTGCCCACTGGTTCACCAGTATTGGCAGATCGCGGTAGCTCTGTATCCAGCCCCGGTAAGTATTCCAGATAATTGCTTCACTGGTCGGCCGCACGATCAGTTCTTCCTCCAGCCTGGCTTCGGGGTCAACAATGAGCTTGCCTGCATTCAGCGGATCGGTTTTTAACCTGTAATGTGTTACCACTGCGCACTCCTTGGCAAATCCTTCCGCGTTTTTTTCTTCCGCTTCAAAAAGACTTTTGGGAATAAAAAGCGGGAAGTAGGCGTTAACGTGCCCGGTGTCCTTAAACATTTTGTCGAGTGCGCGCTGCATGTTCTCCCAGATGGCAAAACCATGCGGTTTTATCACCATACATCCCCTCACGGCGCTGTGATCGGCTAGATCGGCCTGTACCACAATATCATTGTACCATTTACTGTAATCCTGCTCTCTTTGTGTTATGACTTTGCTCATATTTCGTGTTAAATATAGAAACAAAAAGCCGGAGCCGCGGCAACCTTCCGCTAAATGTATAAATATTGCAAAATACTGGAATGACAGAATCCATTTTTGTATTTTTACTAAGAATCTCCCCGTATAACAGATTATGAAAAATACCTTTACAATGAAGACATTTCTGATGATCGCTGCAATTAGCGGGGCGCTGTTTAGCGGGTGTAAAAGCACCGGTGCTTTGTCCGGTACTGACGATGTGTATGCCAATCCTGCAGAAGAGCGGAGGCTGGCTCAGATGGCCCGGGAAGAGCAGGCGAGGAAAGAAGCTCTGGCAAGGCAGGGTACTTCTGAGCAATACAATGTACAGGACGACAATAATCCCTATTACAAAGATCCCGAATACAACGCCGATGATTATTATGATTATGAATACGCCTCGCGCATAAATCGTTTTCATAATCCACTTCCAGGCACCGGTTATTACGATCCCTATTACACAAACATGTACTCGTATAATCAGAACCCTGCTTTTTACGGCACCAGCATTTACAGCGGCTGGGGAATGCCCTCGGCCAGTTTCGGCATGTACAGCATGGGCATCAGCAGCGGCTGGGGTTACAATCCGGGCATGCGAATGGGAATGGGTTGGGGCATGGGTTACGGCAGTTGTTTTAACAGCTGGGGCTATAATATGTACTCTTACTATGATCCTTTCTGTTACAGGCCGGGCTTTTATGATCCCTGGGGATATTCATCTTTTGGCGCAGGCTATAACATGGGATATTACAACGGTTTTTACAATGGCATGTACGCCTCGCAGTATGGGTATTATAACCGCTACGATCCCAACAGCAATTACAAGCAGGTAAATTATGGACCGCGCGGCAGCAGCAGCGGCGGCAATTCTGTGAGAGGCGCAGGCGCAACCCGCGCCACTGAAAGCAGCAGTGTAAGGCGGCAGTACATGGAGTCGGTCGCGAGCGAGCAGGAAAAAAATCCAAGGTTCACCGAACGACGTTCTACCAGCAGTCGGCGCGCTTATAATTCGGCAAATCCGCCGGGCAGTACCAACCAGCAGCAGGGAAGGATCAGCCAGCCTCAGAACGAGAACGCGCCTGCCCGTACTCCTGACAGGCGTTCGCAATCCCGTCGCGCTACTGAAGGCACCCCTCAGCAGCAGCAGCCTCGCCAGCAACAGCAGCAGCAAAGGCAACAGCAGCAAACTCCAGGCCGTAACAGCACGTGGAGTCCCTCACCATCAAATTCAGGTGGCAGCGGACGCAGCGGAGGCGGTATGTCGAGTCCCAGAGGGTCTGGTAGTGGTGGTTCAGGAAGTCCAAGGCGTTAACTATTTTATTTATGAGAAGGATTTTGTTTGCAGCCATTGTTTCAGCAACACTGGCTCTGAACGCGCAAACCGATGTTGATGCAATTCGTTTAAGCAGGGTTGGTGCAGGTGGTACATCCAGAGCGCTGGCCATGGGAGGAGCGTTTGGTGCCGTAGGGGCCGATGTTAGTTCAGCTGCATATAATCCCTCGGGCCTTGCCCTTTTCAGAAAAGGAGAGTTTTCTTTTTCCGGGGGACTAAAGTTTGTAAATAACAGCGCCGAGATCTATAATACTAAAACCTCTTTGCCCGATCTGCGTTTTGTTTTTAATAATTTTGGTCTGGCTTTGGCCTGGGACAGCAGTCAGGATCCTGAAAGCCGTCATGTGCTGGCATTTTCAAGTACACAGGTACAGAATTTTTCCAACAGCGTACGCATGAGCGGTTATACCAATAACAGTTCCATAGCCCGCGACATGCAAAATCTTGCCTCGCAGCAGCGCAGCCCTTCCACACTTAATTATGCTTATGAAGGCCTCGGTTTTGAGGCCTTTCTGCTTGACACATTTAACGGCCAGTACATTTCTCTGCTCGACACCAAGAGAACAGTGCTGCAACGCCGTGATCTGTTGCAGGCCGGCAGGCAGAACGATCTTAATATATCATACGCCTATAGCTACAAAGACAAATATTACATCGGGGCCAGTCTTGGAATTCCACGGGTTGAATACGAATCAGCTGTAAGCCACACCGAATTCGACGACAATGACAGCATGCGCATTGTTTTTACTTCTCCAGACACCTACACTCATACATTTGTAGATGATTTTCCGGGACTCAACAATTACTATGCGAACATGGGCGCGTTTCACAGCCTGGAGTTTATTGAGTATTTCAAAACGACCGGAACAGGTTATAACCTGAAGCTTGGCGGTATAGCACGGGTGAACGACATGCTGCGTCTGGGTTTTTATTACCATACGCCAACCATTTACAGGCTCACAGATATTTATTTCAGTCAGCTTAGTGTTTATTTCGACAAGGATCCCGGTATTGAAGAGCTGGCTTCAGACCCCGTAGATGGCACCGCACGTTTTGAGTACAGGCTGGTTACACCTTCACGAATAGGCATTAACTCGGCTTTTATTTTTAATAAGGCCGCAGTGGTTTCTGTTGACTATGAAATGATCAACTACAGGAAGGCACAGTTCAGCAGCAGGAGTATTGATGATTTTGCGGGAGTTAATGAACTGATAGGCGATAAATACAGTGCCGGACACAATGTAAAAGTAGGCGCCGAGATAAACGTAAACCCCCTGATGTTTCGTGCCGGTTACGCCATGCTGGGAAGTCCTTTCGGCGATGCCTTTACCGGAGATTTTGTGAGGCACACCTTTAGCCTTGGCGCCGGTATAAGACCGGGTTCATCATTTTATATTGACCTGGTGTGGCTCACAAGGCTGAGCAGTGAAAATTATTTTCTGTTCACAACGCTTAATACGGGATCAAGGATCAACTTTAACAGCAGTATGCTGGGCGCGACCGCAGGCATTCGTTTCTGAGATCAGGATTTAAGGGCCTCTATCAGTTTTTCGGCTAGTTCCACGCCAATTCGTTCCTGCGCTTCAAGAGTTGCCGCACCTATATGCGGGGTGAGTGAAATGCGGGGGTGTTTAAGCAGTGCCTGACCGGGTGTTGGTTCATCATTAAAAACATCAAGGCAGGCGTGAGCAACCTGTCCGCTTTCAAGCGCTTTAAGAAGTGCGGCTTCATTGATTACACCTCCTCTTGCCGTATTGATCAGCACCACTCCTTTTTTCATGGCAGACAGCTCTTTTTCACCGGCCACTTCACCTCCCGGTACATGAAAGGTTATGTAATCGGCCGTACGGAATACCTCTTCGGGACTGACAGTTTTTAATTTCACTTTTACATCATTTGCGCCTTCTATCTGAAGTGTAATCTCCGCCTCTTTTACAAAGGGATCGTGGGTTACCACCTTCATTCCCAGACCCAGAGCCATTTTTGCTACAGCCTGGCCAATGCGTCCCATTCCCATAATGCCAAAGGTTTTGCCTCTGAGTTCGGTGCCGCCTGCATATTTCTTTTTGAGCTCGTTAAAAGCTGTGCTGCCATTTTCCGGCATTCTGCGGTTGCTGTCGTACAAAAATCTTGCGGCGCTGAAGGCATGCGCCAGAACCAGCTCGGCTACAGAATTGCTTGAAGCAGCGGGAGTATTGATAACGGCAATACCTTTTGATCTGGCGTAATCAACATCAATATTATCCATTCCAACACCGCCGCGACCTATTACTTTCAGATTTGGGCAGGCATCTATCAGGTCTTTTCTGACTTTTGTGGCACTGCGCACTGTTAGTGCAGTGTAATTATTGGCGTTAATCTCAGCAATCAGATTTTCCTGCGGCACTTTGGCCGTTATCACTGTAAACCCAGCCTCTTCAAGCATTTTTTTGCCAGTTTCATCTATTCCGTCGTTTGCTAATATTCCTGCTCCCATAGTTTTGTTTTTAAGGGCATAAATTTATGGATTTGTATTTGGTTAAATGCTATTTCGCGCAATACGCTACGAGCGCAAAGTGGGATTTGTTTTTCGGGGTGGTCAGAATGTTTCGCGCAAAGCACGCTAAGAGCGCAAAGTGGGATTTGTTTTTCGGGGTGGTCAGTTTTTTCCCTTGTGTGCCACATAAAGAGCGCCAGGGTCTTTTAGCTTAAGGCTTTTAATTTCGCCTGGAATCTGCAATAAGTGGCAATCGGGAGAATTGGGGCACTGTATTTCAATAGTATACACAGCTATTATCGGTTTTTCCCTTTGTCTATAAATAAATATGACCGCACCCTAAATGCAGAATCAGGTTATATTTGCAGCCTATGGCCAGCATTCTTCCTTTTAAGGCAATCAGACCCGTAGCAGACAAAGTACATCTGGTAGCATCGCGCAGCGTTGACGGTTATGAGACCGGTGAGCTGAAAGATAAACTCAGAGGGAATCCTTACACATTTCTGCATGTGATCAATCCCGATTTTGCAGATGGTAAACGTACACGGCCGGGTTCAAAGGAACGCCTCAATAAGGTAAAAAACAGGTTCAGGGATTTTTGTACCGACAAAGTCTTTGAACGCGAAAGTCAGCCATGTTATTATATCTACCGTCAGCTTAAGGAGAACCAAAGTTATGTTGGCATCATTGCCTGCACCAGTATTGATGATTACCTGAACGGGGTGATAAAAAAGCACGAGCAAACCATCACCCAACGGGAGGAAAAACTAAAGGATTACCTTGATGTGTGTGAGTTTAACGCTGAGCCGGTTCTATTCTGTTACCCCAATGACAGCGATATTGATAACACGATCAATAAAGTGATCTGCGGCAGAGCCGATTACGATTTTACTACCACCGACAGGGTGCGACACAGTCTGTGGGTTGTTTCAGAACCTTCGCAGGTAGAGCTTATCAACACCCGGTTTAGCGCTATCCCGCATATTTATATTGCCGATGGCCATCACCGCTCCGCGTCTTCAACATTGCTGGGACTCAAACGCAGAAAAAGCCTTAAGAACTATACAGGTCACGAGCCTTTTAATTTTTTTCTGGGGGTATTTTTTTCCGAGTCGCAACTTAAGATCTACGATTACAACCGCATTATCCGCGACATGAACAATCTCAGTTTTGAAGAGTTATTATCAGAACTTGGAAATAAGTTTGCTGTGCGTGAAGTGCAGGAAGACCTCTATCGTCCTGTAAGAAAACACGAGATCAGTATGTATGGTGGCGGAAAGTGGTATGCACTTGAAGCCCTTGAAGGGACGTACAACAGTGCCGATCCTGTAGGAAGTCTTGACGCTTCCATTCTCACCGAACATATACTTTCACCATTGTTCGACATTCACGATCTGAAAATTGACAAACGCATCGCTTTTATTCCCGGTGTAAAGGGTCCCGGCGCGCTTAAGAAGGCGGTTGACGAAGGAAAAGCGGAGCTGGCATTTGGATTGTTTCCTGTTACCATGAAGCACCTTAAATGGATAGCAGACACCAACAATATTATGCCGCCAAAAAGCACCTGGGTTGAACCTAAGATGCGCAGCGGACTGGTGATTTATAGTTTCGAGGAAACAGGTTCGTAAACATGTCAGTACAGGGAAATTTATTGCGCCTTAAAGCTACCTTACCAGAGGATGTTACACTGGTTGCAGTTTCTAAAACCAAGTCTGCTCAAATGCTAAGAGAGGCCTACGAAGCGGGGCAGCGCGATTTCGGCGAGAACTACGTGCAGGAAATGGTCCAGAAGCACGACGAACTGCCATCTGACATCCGCTGGCATTTTATTGGTCACCTTCAAAGCAACAAGGTAAAATACATCGCGTCATTTGTTCATCTTATCCACGGGGTAGATAGTTTTAAGCTGCTTAAGGAGATCAACAAGCAGGCAGAGAAAAATGGGAGGGTAATAAATGTGTTGTTACAGCTGCACGTCGCGTCGGAGGAAACCAAGTTCGGACTATCACTGAGAGAATGCGCTGACCTTTTGAAGGAAGTAGCCGCTCAGGGCATTGAAAATGTGCGGGTCTGCGGTTTTATGGCCATGGCCAGCAACACCGGTGATGCCGAACAGGTGCGCCGGGAATTTCTAAGTGTGCGTGATTTTCACAGTTCGCTTAAAGACGCTTATCCGCAGCTTCAGGTACTTAGTTATGGTATGAGCGGTGATTATCAGCTGGCTGTTGAATGCGGCAGTAACATGGTGAGGGTGGGGAGTCTGATTTTCGGGGAAAGAGAGTATAATCAGTAATGAATTTAGCAACGCTTATTGGCAAGGCAAACAGCAGGGCCAATACAAACTGTGTAATAAAGTTCGTGGGCGAAGACCAGAAGCTTGCAGATCAGCTCGTGGAGATATTTTTGGGTAGCGACAAGCGGCTGAGCCAGCTCGCTGCCTGGTCGGTGGGCGATATTGGCGTTTTGCATCCGCATCTAATGCAAAAACACATTTCTGCCTTCCTCAAAAAACTAAAAGAAAAAGATCTTCACGACGCGATTCCCCGCCACATCATGCGGATCTTTATGCACCTTGAAATTCCTGAGAAATATTGTTCGGCAGTGCTTGACGAAAGTTACCGGTTACTGAGAAACGAGGCCGTGGCTCCGGCTGTCAGGGCCAATGCCATCACTGTGGCGAGCCGTATCTGCGCACGTTATCCCGGGCTGATGGCTGAGTTGAGGCTGGTACTAAATGAGTTATCGCTCATTCCTCAGCCACCTTCAATAAAGGTAAGAGTAAGGCAGGCACTTTTGGCGACCGTATCACAGAACTCTGACTAGCGCAACAGCAGAATATAGCAGCGCTTAAGTGGTTCCGAACCGGCTTGCTGTTTTCTATTTTGCCGCAAAGCCTTGCAGAAAGACCGCATTCAAACATTTAATTTTTACTTTTGCAACGGTTCGTAATTATGCAGTTTGAATTAACGTCTGAATATCTCGATAATCTCCGGACGGCGATTGAAGAGAACCGGATTGATGAGTTAAAGGCTCAGCTGCAGGACCTCTATGCCCAGGATATTGCGCAGGTTATCAACCACCTCAATCTTACCCACGCTGCGTATTTGTATGAGTTGCTGGATGAGGAGACGGCTCCAAAGGTGCTTCTTGAACTCGACGATGATAAACGGGAGGATCTGCTTGCCACATTCAGCAGTAAACAGATCGCGGAGCAGCTGCAGGATATGGACAGCGACGACGCTGCCGATCTTATCGCCGAACTTCCTGAAGAGATCCAGGAAGAAGTTCTCTCTCACATTGAGGATATTGAGCAGGCCAGCGACATTGCTGAGCTGATCAATTACGACGAAGGAACGGCAGGATCACTCATGGCCAAAGAGCTTGTGAGCGTTTATTCTTTCGAAACCGTTTCTCAGTGTATTGAAGAAATAAGGAAACAGGCCGACGATGTTGATGTATTGTATACAGTGTACGTGCTCGACAACAACGACAAACTGATTGGAATTGTTTCGCTGAAAAAACTGATAGTGTCGCATCCGCTCGCGCGGATAGAGGAGATCTACGATCCTGATGTACAGTTTGTAAAAACCAATACGCCTACCGAAGAGGTAGCTGATTTTATGCGCAAGTACGATCTTATCGTGTTGCCTGTGGTAGATCAGCTTGGCCGGCTGGTGGGACGCATTACCATTGACGACATCGTAGATGTAATGCGCGAGACCGCCGAAGAGAACATGGCGCGTATGAGCGGTATCTCTGATGATGTTGACACCAACGACCACGTGTGGCGACTTTCGAGGGCACGAATTCCCTGGCTGCTGGTTGGTTTGTGCGGAGGAATCATAGGTTCGCGCATCATTGGCAGTTATGAGGAGCAAATTAAGATCCATCCCGAAATGGCATTTTTTATTCCCCTCATAGGGGCCATGGGGGGGAATGTGGGGGTTCAGAGCAGCGCCATTATTGTGCAGGGCCTGGCCAACAACTCTTTGCTGGGCGATAACATCGGTCAGAAATTATTCAAAGAATTAACCGTGGGAATGGTCAATGGTCTTATCTGTTCCATGCTTATCTGGGGATATGCATTTCTGATACAGGACTGGCAGCTTGCTGCAACGGTAAGTGTGGCCCTGCTCACTGTCATTCTGTTTGCCTCCTTCCTGGGTACTTTTGTGCCGCTCACCATGAACAGATTTAAGATCAATCCCGCCCTTGCAACCGGTCCTTTTGTAACCACTTTAAATGACGTGATCGGCATCACCATATATTTTCTGATAGGAAGGCTACTGTACGGGGCTTTTTAGGTGCGTAGAGCAGGGGCCCGTTCTGTATGGGGATGAGTTTGAGCAGTCCAGGCAGGACAAATAACCTCTATTTTGCTGTAATTCAACTTTTCCCCAAAATCACCTGCTTTTTTTAAGGGAATGTTTGTGTAATTGTTTCTTTATTGATATTTTTGCCAACCCAAAATGTTGCAAGGCATTGTTTTTGCATCGTCAGAAGGTCTTCAACCATGAAGTAAAAAATGGCCCGTTCGTCTAGGGGTTAGGACACGTCCCTTTCACGGATGAAACACGGGTTCGATTCCCGTACGGGCTACCATAGAAGCAGAAAAAGCCACCCATTCGGGTGGCTTTTTCGCTTCATGGTGGCCCGTACGCAAGGCGCGCAGCGGCTTGTTTTTGCGCAGCAAAAAGGAATAGAAGTTTATCCCGGCAAAAATCGGCAGCAAGAATGTAGCAGGGGTATTTTTCGCCGGGAATTCCCGTACGGGCTACATCAAAAAATCTGAATGTCAAGTTGCTAATTACGCGCTATCTTTTTTTTCCACTTTTCGGTATCAGTCTTCGGTATCACATAATACTTGCAGTTATTGTGGCCGTGCCAAAAACATCCGTGAACAAAAATGACGGTGTGAAATTTTGAAAGAACGATGTCCGGTTTCCCAGGCAGCGAGTTTACATGCAACCGATACCGCAGGCCCTTTGAAAAGGGAATTTGTCTGACAATAAGTTCCGGCTTTGTGTCTTTCGACCTTATCCGACTCATATTATAACTTCTCTTCTCCTTACTATGTACGTCTGCCACGATTCACTTTTTGATTTATCCTAAAGTTAATATTTCAGTCTATTTTGTCTGTCCGTCGCTGATTAATAATTGTCTTACATCTACAGATAATATTTGCGCGATTCGATACAAGATTTCAATACTCGGCTGCCTCCGGTTCTGCGCATACGAATTCACCATATTATAACTCTTACCCAGCTTCTCGGCAAGCCACGTCTGTGTTTTATCCTTTTCTACAAGGACTTCCTTTATTCTGTTCATCCTACGTCGCTCATGCCTATATTTTCTATGTACTCTATGCACGAGAACGCGTAATTTGTCGCAACGTTCGGTGCATGAGCTATGTAGTACACAGTAAAAAAGTGGATCGTGAGCGTTTAAATATATGGATTTTCATCAATTTATCTCACTTTTTGAGATAAATCATGGTATTTTCAATGTTTTCACAATTCCTTCGCAATCCCTCCGTAATCCCTTTCAGTTCCTCCCCAATTATTTCACAAACATCAGCTCAGCGTTTGAAACTGGTCCGCAATGGTACCGCCTAGCGTAATATTTGCAATAAACGGTCCGAAATCGGTGATCCGAAACATTCAAATATTACCGAAAAGCGTACGCGCTGATTATCTTCGCTCCTGATATCATCATGACTGGCGCCATCATTTCATCTCTCTATTACAACATCAACGAAGACCGCTTCCACCGCATGTGCGTGACCGGTTCTTTTTTCTTCATTGAGCCCGATGTGGCGGTCACTACCTGGACGAACCTCTGTCAGGAGCGCAACAAAGACCCGAGGGAAATGCTGCATACGGAAGATTATCTTTTCTTCGATTCTAAAATCCGTCATTTCGAGACAGACGAAAATTATGGAGACGGTTATCAATGCATCCTGATCGAGCGCGAATGGCTGAAGGAGAGCAAGGAGAAGAACATCACGTACATTCACCTGCCGCAGCCTGTCACCGACCGGTTCTACGAGGTGTCTTCGGAACAGGCGCGTCGGAAACAGTGGGTGGTGACCGAAGGGTTCGAGTATCACCATCATCTGAATATGGTCAATGAGATCGCCTACGAATTCTCCTTTTTGCCGGTAAAGGAAGCCAGGAAGGTCCAGTTCTTCCGGCAGGCAGGGATCATCGAAAGCATTGAAGATCATGACTGCATCTATAACGATCTGCTGCAGATCGACAGGGTAAAGACCATACGCACATCCTGTCATAACGTCCCCTCCATGGTTGGCGGGCCGCTGCTCAGCCGTGAAGACGGGAAGGTGCTGGGTGTGATCTCGGATCAGTCAGACGATTCTGAAGACCATTACGAAGGGATGATTGCCGTTCCGCTGACTGTTTAAGCCGCTGCCATTCTGCCAGCACATCTGTTACATCCAAGTTCAATCGTTCCCTCGACCAAACACATGGCTCCCTAATTGACATACATGACTCCCCAATGCTGATCACATAGCTCCGCAAATCCTCCCTAATGTCAACGTGTCTGTGCTATGCTGGCGACTTATATACGGCAACTTTGGTGAAGTTGAAGCAGTTTGAATCAATTTGATGCATTTGTTTTAATTTCCGGTCAGATCCGGACACTGCGCCGATTCGCGGCCTTATACTTGTAGTGAGTATGAGCTATGAGAGAAGTGAATTTGAAAAAGTTTGGTAATTCCAGGCCTTTGTTCAGCCTGACGGTTTGTGAGTTCGTGCAGGTGTTACGGACAGGATGGAGGAACAGGGAAGCAAAGGAGCGAAGGTCGTGCCAATACACAGCGTAAAGACAGCTGACCAGGAGTTTACCATTGAAGGTTTGATCTCAAAGGTGAAGTAAGAGGGCAGGTTATTGAACCGTTTCATTTCGGCCAGGTTTCAGCGGCCAGACAGGATAAAAAACTCCATGAGTTGTTAGCTTTAATTGATGCGATGAGGGTGGGAAAAGCACGTGAAAGGAAACTAGCCGAGGAAGAACTGAGGAAGCGAATGTTGAAGTAGTGAGACCTATTAGGCAGACTTAAAGTTCTAGCGTGTCCGAGAGAACTGCCTTTATTTTCAAGAATTCCTTCGATTCAACTTTACCCAAAGGTTTCTGCATTCTATCGAAAGATACTGTTCTAATCTGATGACATCAGGCGAACGAATCCTTTATTAGGCCGCCAGATCCTGATGGCAGAAAAACGAAAGTGTAGAAATGACTTGGAGGTTGGGTTCCTGTTATCGGCAGCACAACAGCGAGCTGCATGGAAGGAAACGCCTTAATAATAACGCAGGGTCTAAGCTTTGCTTGCTCGTGACCTTTGATGGCATTAGGAGGCATTCCCAGGTCTACATTTACTACCTGTGCTTTTTCAAACACCTTCCTCATGCAGCCGGCCAATCTTGATCATTCAGTCCCTGATCAGCAAGAGCTTTCTGATTTGAAACGAACTCAGCATCGAAATTTAACTGGATAGAAGTTCCTGACCGGCGATCCGATTTGAAAAGCCTCAGTTCAGTCGCAAGAGCAATATAATCTTGAGCTGCATCGGAGATAAAAAATGCGAGTTCATTAATGTTTTCTGAGGACACTCGAAGCTTTTCCTCATAAATGGTAACTGCAGCGACAGTCACAAACTCGATACAAAGCGAAGAGTTTACCCAATCCAGAAATTTTTGAGCGCTATCCTGGTCAGGAATACCAAAAGCAATTCCGGCTACAAATTGCTGATAATTTATTTCAGGCAATTGCTCCAGCCCAATGCTCAGATTCTCTTCAGAGAATCCATCGATTCCGGCTAGCTTATTTACCACCCGTTGATTGCACCGAAGTGCAAAAAGTATATTCTCTGCAAGAACTTCCAAATCGGCATTCTCTTTGAGTTTTTCAATTTGCGGATATACTTCGTCTAATATTTCGAGATAATCGAACTCACCTTCTTTAACTAGCCATTTTATCGCCTTTATGCGGAGATCAAAAATGGAAGGAAGAGCGCTCATGACTTGTTTTCTAATGGGGCCACCAGCTGCTATAATCTTTTTCAAAGCATCGATTAAAGAAGATACATCGCGCTGCAATGGATGATCCAGCTCGCCAAAATGATTTTTGAGCTGAAGGCAGAAAACGTCAATATTTTTGGCGGTGGCAAGCATTATGCGAAGATACTAATTTTCAATGATTTATCCTATTTTGACCAGGCTTGTGTCCGCCTAATAAATTCGGACATTCTGCTGCAAAAACCGGACCTGCATGTTATTTTACCCTCTCTTTTACACGTTTTACGGATTTTCCGGCATCCTCAAACATCTTCATCGCCTTGATCTTGTCCTCTGTAATTACTGCCATATAACGATTAAAACCTTTCTCCGTTGGATGGAAGTCTTGCCCGGAGCCTCTTCACAGGGTCTCTACTTAGGTCACTGGTCCTTTCCATGACATTTTTTGAACTTTTTTCCGCTGCCGCAGGGGCATGGATCATTGCGCCCGATCTTAGGCTCCTCCCGGACATACGGTTCCGGCGGCGCGAAATAGAAGTCCTCATCAAAATCCTCTGAATCGTCAAATCCATCGTGGTCATCTTCCGGATCGCGTTCTCTCTTCTCAAGATTTTCATTCACTTTCCGGTACATGTCGTAGGTTTCAAAAATCGTTTCCGGTTTTCTACGTGCCCAATGCCTGTTTGCAGATCTTTCCAGTTCACGCTCTACAGTTGGCCAGTCACCCGCGTAGGAATGGGGTGCCAGGCGCTCATCAAACATTTGTTTTACCAGGTGCGCGAGCTCATGCGCTTCAAGATCGAGGAAAATGCCAACGAGTGAGCCGTTCAGATCAGTGTCGGCTAGATTCTCAATGGTTTCAACGTTCGCCAGATGGTATTCCAACACCTCCTTAAGCCAATTGATGGCTGATTCCCGTGAGATCAGGTTTTGTAAAGCCAGTTGATTAACTGCTTCGGCAACGGCTGCCTTACTCCAGGTGTACCGTCCCGGCTCCTTCATAAAATCAAGGAGCGCATCAAGCCTGTTTTGGCCGCAGGCGGCGATCACCGACCACATGGATTCGGTGATGAAGTCCCCCAGCCAGTAATTGATCTGCTTTTCATCCTGCCCCAGGAAATCGAGTATCGTATCAAGGCTTTCCCCTGCCTTCAGTTCGCGCAGCAAGAGTAAAGCATGCAGCGCAAACCAGTCCAGGTCGGCATTATTTTTATCGCTGATTTCCTCATAACGGTGGCAGGCATCATAGATCACTTTTTTTAGGTCATCAATAAGCGTCTGCCTGGGTAGCGTAAGGAGGGTGCTTAAAATATCGTAAGGAATATCGTAGCCATAGTTGTAGAGTTCGATCACCTCTGGGTTAGTGAGCGTCGGACGGCCGGGCGCGGACTCTAGCGGTAAGGGCCGGGGGGTTATGACCACTGATTTTGCGTAAAGTGCATCCTCTTCCATCACCTCCAGCAGGGTTTTCTTCTGTTTTTTCTTGTTCATGTTGATGCGCGCTCTGCGGCTTTTTATTCTTCAAATATTGGACGCAGGCTGTCTCAGCGGGCGTTAGTCGTAAGGATTGATTCAGGAAATGATCAACCTTTTTTCCGGGGTTTTTTAATGGCTTTTCCTTCCTGCTTTTTGGCGAGCTTCTTAATGTTCTCAGCCTTCGGCAGTTCCTCTGGCATGGTGCCGCCAAGTTCCTTTATTGTCTGTCTCACTTTGCGACCAACCTCGTAATGGGTGGTATTGGCCTTGTCTTGCCTTTGATGTTCTCGCGCCGAAGTTTTTCCTCTGTCTGTGTGGCGCGGAACAGGTTGGCTGCAAGCTCGGTGCTGCCCATGTGATCGAGTATCAATTCGTTCTTTTTCAAGCCTTTTCGTTTTTGTATGCCCTTTGCATCGAGGCCACCATAAAGTCCCATGTAACCGTGGTTCTGGAATATGGCATAATCCAGGGAGTTGACGACCCCGGCGCTCTTGGCTGCCGAGGCAAGTTGTACATTGTGCCGGCTGAGCTCATTGCGCAGGAAAATGCGTTTTTCTTCCTCGGTACGAAGGCGCTGATAATCTTCCATCTGCTGAACCTCCCGAAGGCGCGTCTGCACAGCGAAGTAGGTTTGACCAAGCGCGACCACTTCTTTGGAAGGATCAGCATTTTGGACGATCAGATAGCATGCATAGCGCGACAGTTTAATATTCTCCGTTGATCGCTGAGCGCCGGAACCAATTGTAACCATTTCGAGGATATCCTCGAAATGGTCGGAGACCGCATGGCCACTGTTTCGGCACGCTTCTTTAGCCCGTTCAATAACAGGCTGAAAGTGCCTATATTCGGAGTATTCAAGCACCTTGGCCATATCTCTGGCACTCCAATACTCATTGCCATTGTCATCTCTTCTTTTAATCTGCTCAAAGGCAGAATGGGGAGTCAGTTCGCTCATCGTGCGTAAATTTTTATATATACTTTTTCACAGCGGGTAATCTTTATACGAAGATACACTTCATCTCGATCAATTTGTCTTTTCCTTCTTGTGATTTGTTGATTTGCCGGCTTTTTCAAACATCTTCATAGCCTTTATCTTATCCTCAGTGATCACAGCCAGATACCGGTTTTCTGGTGGCCCGCACGAAGTTTTTCACGATGCGGCGGATGTTGGGGATTACTGTACAGGATTATTATTAAAGTTCAACACTGTAACTATAAAAAGAGCAGATGATAAATTTTCCAGAGAAGTTGTTTTGGAATCCGTGCTTCTTGTCCTGAGGATTTGTGCCGCCACCGGATAGTAAATAGTATTTTTGCCGTCGAGTGAAATTTAGTAGGCTTGAGTCAGTACTGGATTGGAATGGTTTAGAGATAACTGAGTACCTTTCTGAGCAAGACAGGGCGAGAAGGGACTGTTATAACTGCTGGTTTTACAACTCAATCTATTTAGCATGCAAATGAGCGATTGTTCTTCTTAAGTTTCCTTTTACTTCACCCTCCGTGCACTCTCACACCAGCATTTTTAATTCAACTCATGTTGTTGTACAATTCTGTTTGTGATTGTGGTGTTCTTTAAAAGGGCGATCAGTGCAAGCATAATTATTAACATCAATGCTGATAAAAATTTATGACCGGTGATTGTGGATGCAAGTTCGACCTGTCCTTTCTTGTTTAATATTGTGCCTTCAAAAACCTGTATGTCTGACAAGTCGTCAAGGAGTGAGAAGGTCTCGTGAAAGGTTGCGTTTCTTCTGTTTTTCAAAACCAGGGTAGGGGAGAGCGAGGTGTCAGAGGCATTTAATTGTGCAATTGCTCTTTCCAAACGCACCAGGACGGCTTTTTCGCCCTCTGATAATTTAGTATCGCCAAATTTTTTCAGCAGAGTATTTAACTCTCTTGAAAGTTTGATCTGACTTACAGTCGCCTCCCCCTCCGGATTATTTATCTGCAATAATTGTTTGGCATGAACCAGCTCAGTGATCTCGTAGAGAAGGTGCTCTGCCAGCAGGCGGTCGTCGTACAACTCACTGAAAGTCCTGCTTGCAGAGGCCAGGTTTTTTTCTTCGATGTGGCTTTTGTACATGATTACTACGGCTGATATGAGTATCAGAACCAGAATTCCTGACTGTATTCTCCTTTTAACCCGCATTATTTCATCTTTATAAATACTATAGCTTTAAACCCCGTTGTTACTTACCTCAATCACTCTTATTTTTCGCTCCACGCCATTTGTTAATAGCTTCACTTCATCTCCTTTTTTATGGCCCAGCAGCGCAACGCTGATAGGTGCAAATACCGAGATCCATTTTTTGGTGAGATCAACGGAATCGGGCATAACTATCTTAATACGCTGGCTGTTCTTTAAATACAGATCGTAGAATTCCACGAAGGAGTTTAATTTCACGGTCTCCTGAAAGACGTTGTTGTTAATGTTTTTACCAGGTGTCTGGTCTATCTGATTTACTATTCCCGCACCATTGGTATTCTGAATTTTGTGAGTGTGTTTTTTCATAAACATGGTTTTTATTTTGGTTTTTACACTGTTTGCCATAACTACTCGTTTATCACTTTAATGATCTTCAGATGTTTCTCCACTCCACCTGCCTGCACTCTCACAGAGGCGCGTTCCCTGAGTCCAAACACTGCCATACTGATAGGAGCGAAAATGGAGATCTTTCGCTGGTGCAGATCGGCATTTTGCGGTAAAACAATACGAATGCTCACTATTTTTTTGAGAATGGAGTGCCAGAGTATAACCAGGGAGTTTAACTGCACAGTATTTGCCGAAAGTCCAGCACCGTAGATGATCTTTGCCTTGCGAATTAATTTTCTGAATAGGTTGTTGTCTGTGCGACTTTTATGAGCGCTGTTTTTGATGGCGCGGTAGTCCGCGGCCGAAATGGTCGATTCCATGATGTTTGTCTTTAAATAATAATTAACTCAGGTTTCCCTGCTGACTGTTTTTAGATGCCCTGAAAAAGGAAATCCCCGGTAGCAGACGCTACGGGGCCTAAGTATTAAAGACCTTTTTGGCCGATGAAGCATACAAACCTGCAGTAAAGGCGCTGATGACAGCGTTGGCGAATTCGGTTATATGTGCAGGCCTGATCATTTGGTTATGTAACAAACATAAGCCTTTAACTTCACTTTAAAAAGTTAAAAAAGGCGAAGCTGCGGACTGAGGGCTATCACTGCTTGCAGAACAAACAAGAAGTGCCAGTCAACTTTTGCTCTTACCGTATTTTGCCTCCAAAAAAGCTATGGTGTCCTTCATCATCTTTTTTAAGACCTCTACATTGATGTCGGAAAGTTTCTTTACATAGATACATGCTTTGCCCATTTTGTATTTTCCCAGATCTGTGAGCAGGTTTGCCTGCGCCTTGCTGCCAGTATATACATAAAGCGAGATGGCAGCTTTTCGGGGAGAAAAGCCCACCAGTGGCCAGTCTCCTTCCTGTCTGCTTTTTTCAGATTTATAATGATACACACCGAAGCCAATTATCGAAGGGCCCCACATTTTAGCTTTATGGCCGGTAACCTCTTCCATTATTTTCAAAAGCTCAAAGCTGTCCTGGCGTTTTTGTTCTGTATCGGCAAACGACCTTATAAACTCATGTGCGCTGGCATTGGTTTGTTTTGTTTTGATCTCAGCCATCTTAAAATTTAAAAATTGTTTGCTACAAATATAAGCGGACAGCGCACATGCTGCTTTTATCCCAATTTCCAGCTGAAGCCCGTGAGGAAAAGGAGATTGTTGGTTTTTACCGGCGCTGAGGGTATTTCAGAGGGACCAATGTTCATCAGTCCCAGGTTATTTCTTAACTCAAAAGTAAGATCAGTTTTGGTATTGAGAGGAATAGTTATACCCAGACCTGCGCTTAGTCCGGCATCGGCCCTGCTAAATAGATAGTAACCCCCGGTTTGGTGTATTAGGAAACCCGCGAAGGGTCCTGCATTAATAAAAAATGGAACGTTTTTTCCAAAGGAAGCACGGAAAAGTAAAGGCACCGTAATGTAGCTCAGGCTGTGCCTCCACTTAACGTTGCCCAGCTGATTGCCCAGATGATCGGTGAGGAGTACTTTTTGTGCGTGGCCTTTATTTTCAAAAGCCAAGCCGCTTTTTATAGCAAGGTTTTTTGTTAAGTTGAACTGTACTGCTATACCACCTAAAAAGCCGATGGCAGTGCCGCGGTCGTTGTTGTACTGCGTCTCGTCTGACCGCAGAAAAGCCCAGCCAGGGCCACCTTCGATTCCCAGTTCTATGGTATTATTGTTTTGACTGCGACTGATTAGTGCCAATCCTGTAATAAAAATAAGGATGAGGTTTTTTGCGATTTTCATAAACTTTTTTTTGGTTTGGATTTGAACCGTCAATATAACGAAAAGGATCTTTGATTAGTATTCTACCAAGGCCTTTAATTAAAACCTGAAACAGAGAGAAAATTCTGAGATAAAAGGCAGGGCAAAGTAGTCGAATGTGGAGGTTGAACGTTTGGTTTCGCTACCCAGGCGGCGGTCATAATAAGTGCCTCGTACATTGATAAAACTGAAGGTCGGACCCATTGTTGCAGAGAAGTACCATCTGGAAGAAAGTTTGAGTCGGAGCGTATAAAAAAGGTGAAAGCCAATACCTCTCAGCCGCTCGTTGTTATAATAACCAAGCGTATCAACTATATAGTTGGTGGTATCT
>JAEZDS010000117.1 GCA_023433205.1 Bacteroidota bacterium | reverse complement strand
TACTTTTGGCTCCCAGCCCAGGATCTCACGTGCCCTGGAAATATCTGGCCTTCTTTGTTTGGGATCATCAACAGGCAGCGGTTTGCTGATGAGTTTTTGTTTGGCTCCTGTAAGTTTCAGGATCTCTTCTCCAAATTCCCTGATGCTGATCTCATCAGGATTCCCGATGTTCACGGGCAAATGATAATCGCTCAGTAACAATCTGTAGATGCCTTCCACAAGATCATCCACATAACAGAAGCTTCTGGTTTGCGCGCCGTCACCAAACATTGTAAGATCTTCACCCCGAAGCGCCTGGCCTATAAATGCGGGCAGAACACGGCCGTCGTTAAGCCGCATTCTTGGTCCGTAGGTGTTAAATATCCGTACTATCCGGGTCTCCAGATGATGGTAATCGTGGTATGCCATGGTAATGGCCTCCATAAATCGTTTTGCTTCGTCGTAACAGCCGCGCGGTCCCACAGGGTTCACATTCCCCCAATATTCTTCAGTTTGCGGATGTACATGCGGATCGCCATACACTTCGCTGGTTGAGGCAACAAGCACCCTGGCTTTTTTCACCCGCGCCAGTCCCAGCACATTATGTGTACCCAGCGACGACACTTTTAAGGTCTGAATAGGTATCTTAAGATAATCAATAGGACTTGCCGGAGAAGCGAAATGAAGAATGTAATCTAACTCACCAGGTACATGAATAAATTTCGACACATCGTGGTGATAAAACTCAAACTGTTCAAGTTTAAAAAGATGCTCTATGTTTTTGAGATCTCCGGTGATGAGATTGTCCATTGCCACCACCCTCATACCTTCTTTTATAAAACGATCACAGAGGTGAGATCCCAAAAAACCGGCGGCCCCGGTGATCAATACGCGTTTGTTGTTTTTTTTATTCTCCAAGATCTTACTTTTTAACTGAACTGATACCTATACAATGATACTCAAAACCGGCGGCGCGTATTTCACGGGAATCATAAATATTCCTGCCATCAAAGATCACCGGGTACTTCATCTGCCTCCTGATCTCTTCCAGGTCTGGCGAACGGAACTCGGGCCACTCTGTTACTATCAGCAGACCATCAGAACCAGAAAGGCTCTCATAAATATCGTCAGAATAAGAAATTGAATCACCCAGGGTTTTTTTCGCCTCCTCCATGGCCACCGGGTCATAGGCCACCACTGTTGCACCGGCCTTCAGCAGCCGGTCAATGATCACCAGGCTCGGGGCTTCACGCATATCATCTGTTTTGGGTTTGAACGAAAGGCCCCACACTGTAAATTGTTTTCCTTTAAGAGTTCCTTTAAAATGGTCGTTTACTTTATTAAAAAGCACCAGTTTCTGGTCTTCGTTCACCGACTCAACCGCGTTAAGGATCCGCATCTCGTAATTATGCTCATGAGCGGTTTTTACAAGTGCTTTAACGTCTTTGGGAAAACAGCTTCCGCCATATCCTACGCCTGGGTAGATAAACTTGTGCCCTATCCTTCCGTCACTGCCTATTCCTTTCCGCACCATGTTTACATCGGCGCCCAGAATTTCGCAGAGGTTTGCCACGTCATTCATAAAGCTGATCTTGGTAGCCAGCATGGCATTTGCCGCGTATTTGGTCATTTCGGCGCTGGGGATATCCATAAAAATAATGGGATGCCCGTTCAGCAGGAAAGGTTTGTAAAGCTTTCGCATGATCTCCTCGGCTTCCCCGCTGTCGGTACCAACAACGATCCTGTCTGGCTTCATAAAGTCTTCAATGGCAGCGCCTTCTTTCAGGAACTCAGGATTCGAGGCCACGTAGAATTTCAGCTTTGAGCCACGGGCGTCGAGGGCCTGCTGCACAGACTGCCGTACTTTTTCGGCTGTTTTTACAGGAACGGTAGATTTTGTTACAACCACCATTGGCTGATGCATGAACCTGCCTATATCGCCGGCAACGGCAAGAACATACTTAAGATCGGCCGATCCATCTTCTCCCGGCGGAGTGCCTACGGCGATAAATGCGATCTCTGAATCTTTTATGGCCGACTCAAGATCGGTTGAAAATTCCAGCCGTTCTTTCTTAGTGTTGCGCACAACCATCTCTTCCAGTCCGGGCTCATAAATGGGAAGTATGCCTTTGTTGAGGTTATCAATCTTTTTCTGGTCAATATCAACGCAGGTTACCTGCACGCCCACTTCGGCAAAACAGGTTCCTGTAACCAGACCGACATAACCGGTACCTACTACTGTGATCTTCATAATTTATTTTTTATCGTGCTGCATCAGCCAAGCAGCTCAAGTACTGAAGAAGTTATAAATGCAAGGTCTTCATCACTTAACTCGGTATGCATGGGAAGGGAAAGAACAGAAGCACAAAGTTTTTCTGTTACCGGAAAATCGCCTTCTCCATAACGTTCACTGGCAAAAGCTTTCTGCATGTGTAAAGGTATTGGGTAATAGATCATGGAAGCTATTCCTTTTTCTGCCAGACCTTCCCTTAGTTTGGTCCTGTCTGCACCATTTATCTGCAGCGTGTACTGATGAAAAACGTGATCAGAATAAGCGGCACGGGCCGGGGTCACAATTTTACCGTGCCCGCCGAATGCCTTATCGTAGTAATCTGCGGCATGGTTCCTTGCGGCCGCATATTCATCAAGTTTTTTGAGTTTCACCTTAAGTACCGCAGCCTGAATGGTGTCAAGACGGGAGTTCACGCCCAGCACATCATGAACATACTGCACACTTTGTCCGTGATGAGCGATCATTCGCAGCTTGCGTGCAAGTTCATCGTTATTGGTATAAAGCGCGCCGCCGTCACCATAACATCCCAGGTTTTTGCTGGGAAAAAAGGAGGTACAGCCAACATCACCTATACAGCCTGCTTTTGAACTTCTGCCGTCAGAAAAGGTGTAGGTTGCTCCGATAGCCTGAGCAACGTCTTCTATTACAAAAAGATTGTGTGTACTGGCCAGCTTCATGATTGCTTCCATGTTGGCACACTGACCAAAAAGGTGAACCGGCACTATCGCTCTGGTTTTTGCAGTGATGTTACGCTCAACCGCTTCTACGTCAATATTGAAGGTGAGCGGATCAACATCAACCAGAATTGGCGTAAGGCCAAGCAAACCAATTACTTCAGCGGTAGCCACATAGGTGAAACTTGCAGTGATCACTTCATCGCCAGGTTTCAGTCCCAGCCCCATCATTGCAATCTGCAGGGCATCGGTGCCATTCGCGCAGGGTATCACATGTTTAACACCCAGATACTTTTCGAAATCAGACTGGAATTCCTTAACGGCAGGTCCGTTGATAAAAGCAGTATTATTGATCACTTCGCTGATACCCTTGTCAACCTCCTCCTTTATTTTAAGGTACTGACCTTTGAGGTCTACCATGGGGATCTTTTTTGCAACTACCATCTGAATTTTTTGGATGGCGAAGATACAAAAATTCCGGCAGCGCCTGTTCGCTGTCTGTCGCCGGAGCAACTCTGCCCTTCGCCTTCAGTCCGCTGCTCCTTAGCCGTTTCTGGGAGGGAAAAAAGCGTCAAGCGCCTCTTCAAACCAATCGGGAAGACGGGTGAGCCGGCCGGTGCGGCCATCAGTACACACAAGGGTAACACTACCTGTATTAAGCAATACGCCATGCTGATTAAGACATTTATAATCGAACAGCAGTTTAACAGGGCCTGGTCTTTGCCTGAGGGTAGTCACGATCGTAAGCTCATCGTCGTACAGCGCCGGCTTTTTGTAAGAGACGCTGAAGTCCACAACGGGCATCATAATTCCTCTTTCCTCCACGTCGCGGTAGCTGAAGCCAAGTTTTCGGATAGCCTCCACCCTGCCCACCTCATAATACTGGGCGTAAATTCCATAATAGGCAAATCCCATACGGTCGGTTTCGCCATATCTTACTCTGAGCTTGGTTTCGGTTGTTACCATTCTGCTGAAAGACACAAATGTAGGTCTTTGATTGAAATACGCACGACAGTAAAAACCATAACGCTGATTTGACGATCAAGAAAAAACGTGGCAGGTAAACCGGTAAACAAATCACAAAAAAAACCCGAAGTAAGTCATTTACAGTTCAGACAAAACTGACCCGAAGTACCATTGAGATTTTTACGCTATATATATTATAGGAGAAAACAATTTAAGTGGAATTTCCATTCTGTGTAATTGAGGAACACAATGCTTGTTGCAACAACAAAAATTTTAACTCAAAAAACAGTCTCTGGTCTGAAACCCCAGTAAATATGGTACGTACAAGAAGAATGTAAATTGAGTGCGTTAAAAAAGAGCGCGACACCCGGAATAGAAAAAAGTTGAAAAGCAAATTGAAATGTCATCAAATCAGGCACAAAAAACTTTTTTTATAAATCCAAGTCCGTCGCGAAAATTTTCCTGAACTTTTTTTTGAAGAATGCTATTGCAAAGACAAATTATCACGTTATATTTACAAACACGTTCAGGTTAATTCTTTATAACACAACAATACTTAAAACTTTTTTACACCTATGATGAAAGAAAAAACCGCCGAGGAAGTTTGGAGCGGATGCCTTGAGATTGTAAAGGACAATGTAAGTCCTCAAAATTTTAAGACCTGGTTCGAACCCATTAAGCCAATTAAGATCAACAATAACATTCTTACCATCCAGGTGCCCTCGCAGTTTTTTTATGAATGGATTGAAGAACACTACATCACTCTCATTAAAAAAGTGATCCGGAAGGAACTTGGACCTGAGGGCAGACTTGAGTACAATATTATAATGGACAATAATTCGGGGAAAACCGAAACACCCATTACGTTTAAGTTACCCAATATCAGTACCAACCTTAAGAATCCGTCGGTGGCCATGCCAATTGATGTGAGTTCCAATCCCATAAAAAATCCATTTGTGATTCCCGGCCTGAAAAAAGTGCAGGTTGAATCGCAGTTGAATCCCAACTACAGTTTTGAAAATTTTGTGGAGGGAGACTGTAACCGTCTTTCGCGCAGCGCCGGCTGGGCAGTTGCCCAGAAGCCAGGTGGAAATGCTTTTAATCCGCTTCTGCTGTACGGAGGTGTGGGTCTGGGTAAAACCCACCTTGCTCAGGCAATTGGCATTGAAGTCAAAAAGAACTTCCCTAATAAAACTGTACTGTATGTGCAGTCCGAGAAGTTTATCACCCAGTTCATTGAGTCTATAAAGAACAACAACCAGAATGATTTTGTGCATTTCTATCAGATGATAGATGTGCTTATTATAGATGACGTGCAGTATTTTGCCGGCAAGGAAAAAACACAGGATGTTTTCTTCCACATCTTTAACCACCTGCATCAGCTTGGCAAGCAGATCATCCTTACGGCTGACCGCGCACCTGTTGACATTCAGGGAATAGAGCAACGGTTACTTTCACGCTTCAAGTGGGGCCTTAGTGCAGACCTGCAGCCTCCGGGACTGGAAACACGGATCGCTATCCTTGATAAAAAGGTGTACAACGAAGGTATACAGCTGCCAAAAGAAGTAAACGAATACCTGGCCTATAGCATCACGTCAAATGTCCGTGAACTTGAAGGTGCGCTTATCTCACTTCTGGCACAGTCAAGCCTCAACAAAAAAACCATTACGCTTGAGCTGGCCAAAGCAATGATCGACAAGTTCGTGAAGAGCACTGCCCGCGAGGTGTCAATTGATTATATTCAGAAAGTGGTTTGCGACTATTTTGATCTGGCCATTGATACCATGAAATCAAAGACCCGCAAACGCGAGGTGGTACAGGCCCGACAAATAGCAATGTATTTCGCTAAAAGCATGACAAAATCATCGCTCGCCACTATTGGCATGCACTGCGGCGGTAAAGATCACGCTACAGTGCTGCACGCCTGCCGTACCGTAAATAATCTTATGGATACCGACAAGCGCTTTAAAGCGTATATAGAAGAACTTGAAAAAAAGATCAGCATTACCAGCTGATAAATAAGCCACCTCACTTGAAAACCCTTCAGACCCTGAAGGGTTTTTTTTATATAAATTGCGGCCGGAAAAGACTGTAAAACAATTTTACGGCCAACATATTTAAAGACCAGATAAGATCATGAAGAATATTACAGTGATTGGGAGCGGAACAATGGGAAACGGCATCGCCCACACATTTGCGCAGAGCGGTTACCAGGTGAAACTTATTGATATTAATGAAAAAGCGCTTGAAAAAGCCATTGCTACCATCACAAAAAACCTCGACAGGCAATTACAGAAAGGAAGCATCAGCGAGGATACTAAAAAAACAACCCTTGCCAACATACGTACCTTAACTGACCTGAAAACAGGAGCCGCCAGTGCCGACCTGGTTGTTGAGGCAGCAAGCGAGAACGTTGAGGTTAAATTAAAGCTATTTAAAGAACTCGATCAGATCTGTCCGGCAGAAACAATTCTCGCCACAAATACCTCTTCGATCTCCATTACAAGAATTGCTGCCGCCACCGGCCGGCCTGAAAAGGTAATTGGCATGCACTTTATGAATCCGGTACCGATCATGAAACTGGTAGAGGTGATAAGAGGATACAACACCAGCGATGAGGTTTGCGACCTGGTGATGGAGCTTTCAAAAAAGCTGAACAAGGTTCCGGTAGAGGTCAATGACTTTCCGGGTTTTGTTGCCAACAAGATCCTGATGCCCATGATCAACGAAGCTATTAACACGCTTCACATTGGTGTGGCGGGCGTAGAGGAAATTGATACGGTAATGAAACTGGGCATGGCGCATCCGATGGGTCCGCTGCAACTTGCCGATTTCATCGGGCTTGACGTTTGCCTCAGCATTATGCGCGTTTTGCAGGAAGGTTTTGGCGAGCCAAAATATGCTGCATCGCCATTGCTGGTAAACATGGTAATGGCCGGGCATCTGGGAATAAAAGCCGGCAAAGGATTTTACGATTACAGTGGCGGAGGAAAAGAACTCATTCCCGCTGAACGTTTCAGGAAAAAAAACAAGCTCGCTGTATAAAAGCCGGTGAGTGCCGATTATAAAAATATTCTGCCCATAGAGTATCCGGCCATTCCCAGCGCGGGTGTTTATTATTTTACAACCCGCAGCGGTTTACGTTACGAAGTCCGCTTCGGCAGACTGCAGGACAATATTCTTCATGCCAATATTGTTTTTGGTGTGATTGACGATGAGTTTGAAGGGGAGGAATATGTCACCACCAACAGGGGCGAGGTTTACCAGGTAATGAATACTATTGTTGAGATCGTCAAAAACTATATTCAGGAGCATCCAAAAGTGAACATTTACGAATTCAACGCACTTGGCCGCGAAGGAGAGGCTGAAAATGCTGAAAACGCCCGAATGGCATTATACAAGCGTTTTTTACCGAAAATTTTCGGTAACGACTGGAAGTTCAGCCTCGACGGTAATTTTGCCCTTGTAACAAAAGCCTCACATTAAAGGCCAAGCCATTCCAGTGCCGCCCCGCTGAGGATCATTTTTTTATCTGCATCAGACAGAGGTGCAGTTCTCACCAGCTCTCCCGGAACGGCCTCGCCCAGCGGAAAAGGATAATCGCTGCCCTGCATTACTTTACCGGCACCAATAAGATCGATCACATATTGCAGCATCTTGTGATCACACACATGACTGTCAACCCAGAATCTGCCAAGGTAGGTTTTGGGATTTTTCTTATTGTCTATGGCCACAAGATCAGGTCTGCATTCCCAGCCATGTTCAATGCGGCTGATGGTGGGAAGGAACGATCCGCCGCCATGAGCAAAACAAACCTTCAATTTTTTATATTTCTCAAAAACGCCGCCGAAGATCATGCTGCAGGCGGCACGGCTTATTTCAGCGGGCATACCAACCAGCCAGGGCAGCCAGTATTTTGTCATGTGCTCCTGCCCCATCATCTGCCAGGGGTGAATAAGTACTGCGGCACCCAGCTTTTCGCAGGCGGCGAAGAACGGATGGAAACGTTCTTCTCCCAGGTTCTTGTTGTTTATATTACTGCCGATCTGAACACCCCGCAAACCATTTCTCATACACCATTCAAGCTCAGAGATAGCGCTGTTTACATCCTGCATGGGTACAGTTCCCAAACCTATGAACATATCAGGATACGATTTTAGGGTGGAAATTATGTCTTCGTTCAGAAACCGGCTTACCTCAGCACAATGTTCTGCGGGTTTGTCGTAGTTGAACATCACCGGAATAGTGCATACAACCTGCTGGTCAATACCGTGCCTTGCCATTTCTTCAATCCGTATCGACGGATCCCAGCAGTTGGCAAGGATCTCACGAAACCGTTTTTCACCCTGCATCATCCAGGCCTTGCCGGCCTCGTGGTGTTTCAGCGAAATATAATCCCCCCCGAATTTTTTCGAAAAGTCAGGAAGCTCTTTTGGAATAATATGAGTATGAACGTCGATAGTGAACATTGCAGTAAAGCCCGGGTCTTGATTTTAGATTTTAACGGAGCCACTGCAATATTAAGAATCATTATTGTGAGGGAAAACTTATAGAAGTATTAAGATAGTTTATCTTATGACCGGCGTCCTGTCTTTCACGATCTTTTTGGCAGTAAGGAAAAACTCTCCGGTTAATGCAGCTTTTCCTTTAACTCAAGCAGCCGCGCTCTGATCATCTTTAACTTAACAACGATCTCAGCCTTGTTATCAGTTCGTGAAGCGCCGGTATTTTTTAACTGCTCCCGCGCCCCCTGAATAGTAAACCCCTTGTGTTTCACCAGATCAACGATCTCTGCTATGTGCTCAAGATCTTTGGCCGTGAACAAACGGTTGCCCTTTTTGTTTTTCGCAGGCCGTAAAACCTCAAACTCCTTCTCCCAGAAACGCAGGGTGCTGGCATTAAGGTCGAACATCTCAGAGACCTCGCTGATGGAATAGTACAGCTTTTCCGTTTCTTCTTTATGATACGCACTCATGCCGGGAAGATTTGTGTTCCCATAAATGTAAGTGCAGCAGCAAAAAAACAGAGATTGAGTTATTAACAGAAAAGCGGGAGTTATGAATGAACCGGGCTTTTGCAAAGAAATACCTCAGCTCAAAACCGCCTTGGCGCTATGGCAGACTGATAGTGTACGTTACATTATTGATCTGCACGGTGGCATTCAGGTCACAGCTGCCGTTGCCAAAGTCAATAATTCGTGCAGGTCTGCTGCCGGGCTTGTATGTTAATGTTCCGGCTATAAAAGGATGGCGGTTTGGATGCTGTGGATATGGATTGCAGCTGAAATCACGCAGTAGTCCTGTTGCAAGCGATGTAAAACCCTCCTTGCTTGCATTGGTGCCTGAAGCGCTGCCGTTCCACATCACCCGGGCGCGCGGCCATACAATATAGTTGTTTTGCCCGCGGTAACAGCTTGAGTCCGCTGTGTTCACCAGTTCCTTGGTTCTGTCGCACTGCCAGCTCACCGTTCCGCCGTTATCAGGTTTTGTTACTACTATGTTGGCGGTAACCGACCAGGTGAGGTTTATGCCCGGGTAATAACCCGATGGAATGTTTTGCGGTGTGGTGTTTAAAACCTGTTTCTTGTTTATGGCAACCTGATGCCCGTCAACCACATAGTTTTGCGCAGCTACGGTCATTTTAAAT
>JAEZDS010000087.1 GCA_023433205.1 Bacteroidota bacterium | reverse complement strand
CTGAATGAACGGGGCGCGGTTTGGGATTATGACACGCAGACCATCATAAGTAATATTTATGTTGCCGGCGAGGTTCTACAGAAGTTGCTCTGGTAAATGTGGGAGAACGCGAAGCCCGCCACGCTGTAGTAAGGATGTTTGGACCTGTGGTAAAACCACTTTCCTACAAGAACATCAGCACAATTATGTTCCTAAATCCTGAGGTAGCGGCAGTAGGATTAAACGAACAGGACTGTGTGACCAAAAACATCCCACACAAAGTAGTTAAACTCGATTATACCACAAATGCCCGTGCTATTGCCATGCGCAAGACAAAGGGCTTCTTTAAAATAATAGTTACCAATGATCATGGCATGCGGATACTAGGCATGAGGGTAGTGGGCGAACACGCCAGCAGCGCTATTCAAAGCGTGGCGTATCTTATTCATACGAACCAGGGTATACGCGACCTGGCCGACATGATCCACCCTCACCCCAGTATAATAGAAGGTGTGCAGGAATGCCTGAGAATGTTACTGAACAAGTCCATTTATAAGCCCTACGTTTTTACTGACCGGTTGAAGTGTTTTGTTTGCGAGAATGGAGTTTGTACGCCTATTGAAAGTCTTGTATAGTGTCTTTTTTTTTGACTTTTTTTAAAGGTGACGCTTTACCTTATACTTTACCTTTGAAAGAATGACTAAAAGGATACTAACGGTTATCTCGGCCTTCTTTTCTGTTGCACTTCTTATCCTTATTTCTTTCCAGGTGTACTGGATCAAGATTGCTTTTCAGGTACGCGAAGATCTTTTTAAGGATCGCGTACAGGAAGCGCTTACAAGCACTTCCCTCAAGCTTGAGAAACTCGACAAAAGAGGAGACTATACCAAGATCACCAAAAGCGCTCAGGGCGTTCTGTTCCCCAACGTCGCTTCGCGAAGTCCCATGAATATTGGCATGCTGAGTACCGAATTCAGCATCGACAGTAACGGCAAACAAAGCAGCAGGTACACCCAACGCGACCTGACGAGTGCCGATTCAATCAATATTATTTCTGAAGCCACTGGGTTCCTTAACAGAGTAGGAGACAAAAGATCGGCATTGAACCCAAACACAGATCTCAGCAGCCCCCTACTGCGAAACCAATATATTAATATTTATATAAGGGAAGAATACCATGATGAAAGGAACAAGAAACTTGACACCTTACTGCTTGATTCGCTGCTTCGCGCCGAACTTTCACGCGTAAAAATAAATGCTGATTACCACTATTACCTGAGTACACTCTACCCTTCCAATCCGCACTTTGCGAATCTAAAGCGGGCTGAGCGGCTGAGCGACTCCCTGGGAATTGAATATTACAAAATAAACCTTGCGCCGGCCAACAATTTTATTGAGCCTGAGTATCTGTTCCTCTTCTTTCCCAATCAGGCCCACGCCGTATTTAAACAAATGACGCCTTTTCTGCTGACCTCGGTGATTGTGATCTGTATCATGATCTTTTCATTTTATTATACCATGCTTAACAATCTCAAACAGAAAAAACTCTCGGTGATCAAGAATGATTTTATCAGCAACATGACGCATGAATTCAAAACGCCTATCAGCACCATTTCGCTTGCCAGTGAGATGCTGTCGGATGAGAGTATTGCGCGCACGCCTGAGAAACAGCATCGGTACCTGCAAATGATCAGAGACGAGAATAAGAGGCTGAGCGTACTGGTAGAAAGCATTTTGCAGACGTCGATACTTGACAAGGGTGAATTCAAGCTTAAATTAACAGAGGTTGATGTTCATGAAATCATCACCACCGCCATCAAGAACACACAGCTTCTTATAAGCCAGCGCGCAGGTACCGTTAATACCTACCTCAAAGCTCAAAAATTCAAATTGCAGGCAGACAGGGTGCACCTTACCAACATTATTTTCAACCTCATTGATAACGCTATTAAGTACTCAAGAGAATCTCCTGAAATAAGCATCTCTACATTTAATACTGCCGAGGGCATCATGATCCAGGTCAAAGACAATGGTATTGGTATTTCAAAAGAGAACCAGCGTAAGATCTTTGACAAGTTTTACCGGGTTCCAACCGGCAACGTACATAATGTTAAAGGCTTCGGGCTGGGCCTCTCGTACGTGCTGGCAGTGGTATTAAAACATCACGGCACCATTTCGGTTAACAGTGAGCCGGGCAAAGGCAGCACTTTTAATGTACACCTTCCTATTTGACAATAATTGTTAAATATGTTAAAATCACTCCTCCTCTCACTACCTTTAAATTGAATTTTAACAAATTGATTGGAATGGAAACTGTTAAAACAACAATATTGCTTGTTGAAGATGATCCAAGTCTTGGACCTCTTTTGCAGGAGTATCTTGAAGCTAAAGGGTTCGAGACAAAGCTTGCTGAAGACGGAAAAAAAGGGAGCGATCTTTTTTTTAAAGGGAGTTTTGATCTTTTGCTGGTTGATGTGATGATGCCTGTAAAGGACGGTCTTACGCTTGCAAGAGAAATAAGGGTGGTTGATAAGAACATCCCTATCATTTTTCTTACAGCAAAGAGCATGAAGGAAGATACCATCGAGGGATTTAATGCCGGCGCTGATGATTACATCACAAAACCATTCAGCATGGAAGAGCTGATGGCAAGGGTGACAGCTGTTTTGCGCCGCACCAATAAGATCCGTTCAACTGAAGGCGACGATACCAACTTTAAGATTGGCAAGTACCAGTTTGATTCTGAAAAACAAATACTGCAGCACGATGGTTCGGAGCAAAAACTCACCACCAAAGAAAGCCAGTTACTTCGCCTGTTATGTATTCACAAGAATGATGTTCTTGACCGCACTTTCGCGCTGAAGACCATCTGGCATGATGACAATTATTTTAACGGCAGGAGTATGGATGTGTACATTGCAAAACTCCGTAAGTACCTGCGTGACGACACCAAAGTGGAGATCATCAACATTCACGGTAAAGGTTTTAAACTGCTCGTGAACCAATAAGAGGTTGTTTTTTGAGCGCCCGCTTTCATTATGGAGGCGGGTTTTTTTATTTAAAAAAAGCCGCAGCTTTTCAGCTGCGGCTCTTGTTATTATAAGAGTTTGGGTTTTATTTCAGAAGCGACACGTGGCCCATCTTACTGTAGGCATTTCCATCCATGTCCTTGTAACGGATCTTGTAGATATAAACACCTTCCTGCAGTGGTTCGCCTTTATTGCCTACTGATCCATCCCAGCCTTTGCTGAAGTCGGTGGTGCGGTAGATCAGGTGGCCCCAGCGGTCGAAGATCTCCATCTCAAAACTTCTGGCATCAAGTCCATATTGTGAGAACACAGGATGGAACCTGTCGTTGAGTCCGTCGAAGTTCGGCGAGAACGAAGTAGGGATATAGATGTTGAAGTCGTTTTTAACCTCAATGGTTTTTACGATCTCATCTTTACAGCCCTGCGCATTCTCGGCGGTGAGGGTGATCTGGTATTTGCCGATCGCAGGCAGGCTGTAAACAGGGTTAACATCGCTGTTGAGCGGGAAACCATCTACCTGCCAGGTGTATTTATTATCACCGAGTGGCGAGCTGGTATTGATCAGCTGGATATCAGGGCTGGAGATAAGCACTTCTTCCGGCAGCCTGAAGTCAGCCTGAGGAACCCCGTGTACTCTGATGTTCTGTGGCACATCTATGTAGGCACTACAGCCTTCATAACTGTAATTAACCTGTACTGAGTAAGTACCTGGTGTGTTATAAATGTGGCTCACACTTGATCCTTCTTTTCTTTCTCCGCCATCTCCAAGGATCCATTCAATCTGACCCTGATCGGGATTTACATTGGGCAGGTTAAAGAACACCTCGTGCGGTTCACAACCCTCAACATCGTTGGCTACAGGCGTGAGTTTGGGCAACTCAACCACTTTTATCCGTATGGTTTTTTCATCAGGACAAAGTGTAGCCGTTGGCATTGAGTGGGTGCGGTAGGTGATCTCATTATTACTTCCCGGATTGGCCTGCTGAGGGTGGAACATGTTCTTGCCCACAATGCCGCTGCCACTCCAGAAACCTCCGGGGTTCACAACATACTGATCCATATTTACCGCCTTATCTGTTTTACAGAAGGTTGGCGGTGGTGTGTGGAAGTCGGCTGAAACAAACCTCTCTACTGAGATGGTGGTTTGCGCGTATGCCACACAAGGCCCTGAAGAGATAGTATAGTTGATGATATTATCTCCTATCACTCCAGAGGCAGGAATAAATAGTCCCTGTTTGCTTATTGCCCCGGTGTTGGCTCCCCCGTACATACCTCCCTGCACATCAGCTGTAAGCTGAACAGGCATGCTGGTGGTACAGAAGGGGCCCTCTGAGGCTATTTTAGGCACCTGCAGTGAGAATACATTTACCGCTACCGTAGAGGCATCAGGGCACAGTCCGCTGGGGATGGAAGCCGTGGTATAGGTAAGCACGAAGTCTCCCTGACCGGCAAGGGCGGGATCAAAGGTGCTGCCCAATATACCGGGACCCTGCCAGGTGCCTGTATTGTTATAGGTGTATGGCATCAGGTTAATGGCTGAGCCTGTATTACACAATGGCGGCAGATGGGGTGAGGAAAGCTGCGCAGATACAAAACCTTCAACACTGATAAACTTGGTTTGCTGTGCAGAGCAGGTTGGTGTTCCTGTCACATACTGTACGGCATTGTTACCCACAGCGGCAAGGCTTGGTGAGAAGATCCCTTCAGCGTTAAGGAAAGAAGTGGTGGTCCACTTACCCCCGCCGGGGTTTACACTCAGCTGCACCGGTTCACCCTGGCTGCAGAGCGGCCCAATGTCTGCTATATTCGGGATCTGCGGATTTAATACCGCAACATCTATCACTGACTCATCAGGACAAAGCAGGGCATCGGGATCAGAGGCCGTTGTATAGGTTAAGGTATAAACCGAGGTGAACAAACCTGCGGGATTAAACGAGTTGTTCTGTACGTTGGTACCGCTCCAGCTGCCTGTTGTATTCTGTACAATGGACATCAGGTTTACCGGATTGCTGGTATGACAACGTTCATACACTGAACCTGTAAGGGCGGCTGAATTAAACCGAGATACATTAAAGGTAGTAGAGGCTGTATTCAGACAGGGACCAAGATTAACTGAATAGGTTACTGTATGCGGGCCCATCTGGTTAAAGTTGGAAGGATTTATCACTCCCGCAGTGCTGATGTTGGAACCGCTCCAGCCGCCACCTGTCTGATTTACCGTCATGGTAATTGGAGGCGCATTGGTACAGAAGGCATCTACCGGGGTTATATGAGGCACAAGGGTGTTGGTTACATTTATGGAAATGTTACTTGATGCCGGACATACCGTAGGGTTAGGGCTTGACTGCGTGCTGTAGGTAAGCTGATAGTTTTTATTTGCGCCAGGCTGCAGGGTGGTGCCCGCTGCGGCATTAAAGAAGTTACCCTGTACGCCTTCTCCTGACCAGCTACCATTGGTCTGCTGTACCAGGTTCATCAGGTTCATCTGCGGACTGGTTACACAGCGTGGGGCCACCGTGGGAGAGGTAAGGGCCGCGCTGAAAAACTGCGATACCTCGAAGCTGGCCGTCTGGGTGGCTACACAGGTATAAACACTGGCTGCATAAGTGAAGTTGTTCACACCAAAGGGGGCAAGGGTGGGCGAAATAACCCCGCTGCCTGCACCAATTAGGCCAGGTGTTGAAGGTGCGTTAATAAAGGTGCCTCCACCAGGGGTAGCCTGGATCTGAACCGGGTTGGAGGTATTACAGAATGGATTGATAGCACTGATGGTAGGCGTGGGCGGATTAACTGCTGTTACAGCAATGGTTTTTGTTTTAGGACAGAGAGCTGCCGTAGGGGTAACCACTACAGTAAATACTGTAGTTACATTCTGACCATTGGGAATACCTGTGGGGGTGATAATGGTGTTCTGGAAACTGCCATTACCGCCTACCAGCCAGCTGGTGGGGGTCCAGGAGTAACTGTACTGCGTTGCCGAAGGCGGACTGGTAAAGGTTATACTTCCCGGCACACTGCTGCCAGGGCACAGGGTGCGCGTGAGCGGAGTGACGGTAAAGTCATAAAGCAAAGGCACCACATTAAACACGGTGTTGTATTTACAGGCCCCGTCGAAGGCGGTAACACTGTACATGCCTGTGGCCAGGTTGTTTACCGTAAATATATTGGCCGAAACCGGGCCCGCTGAGGCGGTGTAAGCAGAGTTGGAGCCCGTGCCTGCAACGGTAAAATAGTTGGAGTTGGCCGGAGCGCCATTGGCCGGACTTAAGTTGATGGCAGCGGTACCATTGCTGGCACCGGGACATATCAGCTTTATACCGGGCGGAGGCACCGTCATTAAACCGGGCGGACTGGACACCAAAGTAAACCGCACAGAGTCTTTACAACCCTGACTGGTAGTGTACGAAACCCAATACTGGGCCCCGTTACTGGGATTTGTTACCGTGTAATTGGGCATGGTGCCCAGCGTACTGGTAATGGGGCTGGTGCCGGAATACCACTGAAAATTACTGCCCGACATGGGGGAGTTAAGGTAAGCCTCAGAGCCACAATAAGGATTAAAGATACTTACCGTGCTGGGGGGCTCAACCCCAATGGTAACACTCGAGACGGCCGTGCCGCAGCCGACTGCCCCAAAACCACCGAGCGTGACGGAATAAACTCCCGGCGAAAGGCCACTGACGATGGATTGCGTACCGACGACACTATTTGATGAATTCACCCAGGTATACGTGTACCCTGCCCCGCTGCCATTACCGGCCACTGTGGCTGAACCACTGCTGCCGTTGGGACAGGTGGGGCTGGAGCCGATACCGGCAACATTCACCGATGAAAAAACTATAGTATTGGTGGAAACATACTGACAATTTGAGGCAGTTACAAGGTTAACAGTATAAACAGAACCTGGAACAGGATTGGTTACTGAAAGCGTTGACATGGTTCCCTGTGGAGGAGGAACAGTTCCGGTGATTGGGGAGATCCACTGGTAGGTATTATAACCGGTAGGTGCAGTAATAACAGCGACATTGGAACCGGCGCAAAAACTCACAGGACCAGGGATAGTACCGCCCTGAGAAGGAGGAAGGTTGGTACCGATGTTCTGACCGCCACACATTACGTCGAGCAGGGTAGTTCCATAGTGACCACCTAAAGAGCAGTCGGCTGTGAAAAACTCAACTGTAATACAGGTACCTATATAAGGTGTAAAATCAACAAACTTCACCTGCCAGTTGGTCCACTGAGCTGTTGAACCCTGAACAGTATAAGTTACACCAGCACTCTGACAGCCAGAGCCTGGAAAAAGGCTCAAACTAACACAAGCCAAGGGAGCGCCGGTACAGTCGTACATCCTTACATTAATACCTGGTTGCTGGCAGCAGTTGTGGCCAGAACCGCCATCTTGCCAATAACCCGCATAAGCAAACTGAAACAGTGCGTTTGAGGCAGTAATTGGAAAGGTCTGCTTTATCCGGGTTACTTCGTAATCTCCTGTCTGAGCGTCATTTAACTGTGCAACCACAGTACCTCCCAGGGGTGAGTGCGGTATAACTCCGATAGGAGACCCCACTACCGGCCAGTTGGTTAAAGGCGTAGAAACCAGAGAAAAGGCCGGGCTACCGGCAACCCAGTTACCATAATTACAGTTACCGGGGGTATTGTGGCTCTCCACTGTCCAGCCAGTAACACCAAGGGCAGTAGTGTAGGCTCCCGGACTATTTAATTCAAAACCCTCATTCACGCAAGGAGCCACATTAACTGTTGAAGAACCACCTTTTTTCTTACCTGCCGCAGATGATGTAGCTAAACTTAATCCCTCAGGTGTTGAATAAGGAGAGGGGGCCAATTGATTAATTTTATACTTGTCGTTGATGAATTGCCTCTTCAGGTGCTGAATATGGCCTACCAGCTCTGAACCACCTACTCCGGCCGCCATATAATATTCAGTCAGTCCTTTTTCATCAAAACCAGCCAGCGAATCACCATAGGGATTTTGCAGGCTGAGACCTGACCTTTTGGACAGGTAACCCTGATTTTTAATGTATTCCTGCTTAAGGCTACCGCTATTGCTAGTAGGCTCCTTTTTAGTTTGTGCATTAAACACTGAACTAACAACAATACCGGTAAGAGTTAATAAGGTGGAGATTTTCATAGTAGTAATTTGCTCAATTCTTAAAGATACCAGATTGTGATCAATCTTTCAAGCAGGTTTACTCACCAGTTTATACCCTTTACACAATTTTAGGCCTGTTTTGCCGCCTTGTCCTCTTTTTTCAGGCAATATTAATGGTGATAGAGAAGATAAGCCTGTACCGTTATAACACATATTATAATGTTAGTCTGCTCTATTTTATACCCAGCAATGAATTTTAGTACCTTTGTGAGCGGCGAAATTTTGCCGTTCGCAATCAATGAGTTTAACCCTCCATATAATAGGTTTTCTTGCAGCTGCTGCGGTGATCGTTTTCAGCGGCACAAAACTGTCAAAATACGGCGATATGATGGCCGACATGATGGGATGGGGAAAAATGTTCATGGGTCTTATCCTCCTTGCTGCGGTAACTTCTCTCCCGGAGCTCATGACTGGTATAAGTGCCGTGACAATTGTTGACTCGCCTGATCTTGCGGTGGGAGATATAGTTGGAAGCTGTGCACTGAATATTTTGATACTGTCAATTCTCGATGTTTATACTCATAAACAGAAGCCACTTACTTCGGTGATTCAGACAGGTCATATCATCGCAGCTTCATTTGCTATTGTTCTTCTTGCAATGCTTGGATTTGCTATTCTGAAGCCTGCAATATTCGGCACGGTGATCTGGATTGGTGGTTTCAGTCTGTTATTCGTAGGAGTGTATATCTTATCAATGAGGGTAGTTTTTCTCTATGAAAAGAAGCGTCCACTGATTGATACTCATCCCTTCAAATTTGACCTCACTCTAAAACAAGTGGTATTGCGATATATATATAATGCGTGCCTGGTGATGTTCGCCGCTATGGCGCTGCCCTGGCTGGGTGAGCACATTGCCGCTGAATTTGGCATCAGCGAAGGTCTTTTTGGTACACTTTTTCTTGCGGCCTCCACCGTGTTACCGGAAGTGGTAGTATCTATTGCGGCGGTGAGGATCGGCGCTATTGATATGGCAATCGGCAATCTTTTCGGAAGTACGATCTTTAATATCGGTATACTGGGGTTGATAGACGTTTTATATACTAAAGGCCCAATCTTCCTTTATACCAGCCCAAATCATATCGTTCCGGTACTTTCTACCATTATTTTTATCGCCATTGCCATAATAGGTATTGTTTTTAAGTCGGAAAAAAAATGGAAGCTCGCGATGGATACAGCGGCGATCCTTATCTTGTACATAATGATGATGGTTTTGCTTGCCACCCTTGATTAATGATCAACAGTACACCGGTGCCGAAGTTCATAAAAAAATAAAAATCCAACGGGTTAAGGTGCTCTTCAAAACCCGGATTTGTGCAGTTGTATTGTGAATTCTGTAAATTGCAGCTTTAAATGCCTGCTGTAGGGTGGCAATGTTGAGGCGCATGACAGGCAAAAACAAGCTGAAAGTTCTTAGTCAGGAGATATGCAGCAAACCGTTAATAGTAAAACTGAAGGCGCCCTGCTGATCCGAGGCACAATTGTTTCCGTAAAAGGCAGTGTTGTTGATATCCACTTCAGCGAACATCTTCCGCCGATCCACTCTATAGTTTACGCAGGAGAAAACAACACCATTTTGATGGAGGTGATGTCACAACCTGACCAGGAAACGGCGCGCTGCATTGCACTCACAGCAACTCAGGGACTGGCGCGCGGATCTGCTGCAGTTGCCACAGGAAAACCGCTGGAGGTACCCGTAGGGGATGTGACGCTTGGAAGGATGTTCAATGTGTTTGGTGACGCAACCGACAAAAAGGAAAAGATCTCGCATGCAGTTACAAGAAGCATTCATCAGCAGCCTCTGCCTCTCTCTAAACGCTCATCAAGATCAGAGGTTTTTGTTACGGGCATAAAGGCGATAGACGTATTGGTGCCTCTCGAAAAGGGAGGTAAAGCAGGATTGTTCGGCGGGGCCGGTGTCGGAAAAACCGTACTGCTCACCGAAATGGTTCATAACATGGTGGAGTACCAGAAAGGCGTTAGCATGTTTTGCGGAATTGGAGAGCGCTGCCGTGAGGGCAATGAGCTCTATCATGAGATGAAGGATGCGGGTGTACTCCCTAAAATGATACTGATGTTCGGACAGATGAATGAACCACCGGGTGCCAGGTATCGTGTTGGCCATGCCGCACTTACCATGGCAGAGTATTTCCGCGACGAACAGCATCGAGATGTTCTGCTGCTCGTTGACAATGTTTTCAGGTTCATCCAGGCAGGAATGGAAGTATCCGGACTTATGGGCCAGATGCCATCCAGGCTCGGTTATCAGCCAACGCTTGAAACCGAACTCTCAAAACTGCAGGAACGAATATCCAATTCAGACATAGCGGCAATCACATCCATTCAGGCAGTGTATGTCCCTGCCGATGACCTCACCGATCCTTCAGCAGTACATACCTTCTCACACCTGTCATCTTCTATTGTGCTTTCACGGCAAAGGGCAAGCCAGGGCCTGTACCCGGCTGTTGATCTGCTGCATTCAACATCAAAAATGGCCACGCCTGCCATCATTGGCAAACGCCATTATGAGATCAGCCAGAGCGTGCGACACACGTTAGCGAAATATGAAGAAATAAAGGACATAATTGCAATGCTGGGACTTGAGCAACTCTCAGCAAATGACAGGGCCCTCGTAAACCGCGCCAGACGTATTGAACGTTTTCTTACACAACCTTTTTATACTACCGAGCAGTTCAGCGATATTAAAGGAACGGTCGTTAGTCTGGAAGAAGCGCTGAGCGGCTGCGAACGCATCCTGAACGATGAATTCACCGATCTCCCTGAAAGTGCCTTTTATATGGTTGGCACCATAGAAGACGCCATCAAAAAAAGTAAAGGAAAAAAATCATCAGATGATAAGTGAGTAATGAATTTAAAAGTACTGCTGCCATACAAAGTTTTTATCAAAGCAAAAGGTGTAAAAAAAATCATTGCAGAAACGCGCGACGGGTCTTACGGATTACTTCCCGCGCGACTTGATTGTGTGGCAGCGCTGGTGCCTGGTATCTTTGAATACTTAGACGCTGATAACAACACTGTTTATTTTGCTGCTGACGAAGGCATTTTGATAAAAGCCGGAAACGAAGTGCTTGTATCTGTACGGAATGCTGTTGCAGGAAGTGACCTTAATGAATTACGTGTTGCAGTACGGAAGCAATTTGTTCAGCTAGACGAAGATGAAAAGGAGTTTCGCACAGTTACAACTAAACTGAGTACAACTTTTATTTCAAGCCTCGATAAATTCTACAACGATTGAGCATGACCGAAGCATCGTCAAATAACGATAACGGTTTCCGCAACAAAATTGACGGCAAACTGCGGCGTAAGATCAGATCGCAAAAAAGAGACAAAAAAAGCGCCTGGTCAGGCCTCGGACTATTTGGTATTGTGGGCTGGTCGGTAATGATCCCCACGTTGCTGGGCACTCTGCTGGGAATATGGATGGATAAAAAAGTTCCCCAGACATTCTCGTGGACAATTACCATGCTCACGGCAGGACTGTTAACCGGTTGCATTGTAGCATGGAGATGGATTGAAAAAGAAAACAAAGAAATGAACCAAAACAATGAATCTGATGATTAGTTACATCCTTCTTTTTTTATCGCTTGCTGCCGGTTTCGCGCTGGGTGGTTTATTTTTTGGCGGACTCTGGTACACAACAAAAAGGATCACTGTAAGCAAGCGGCCCGCATTGCTTTTTTTAGGCAGCTTTGTGCTGCGGTCGGCGATAGTACTTACCGGATTTTATTTTGTCGCGGCCGGCGACATTAAACGAATGCTGCTGTGCCTGTCGGGATTTGTGCTGGCAAGGTTTGTGGTAAACCGAAGTTTGCCACTCCTAAAGACAAAAACCACATTCATAGAAAAAGAGGTACACCATGAAACTTAGTCCTGATGAAATAATTTTCGGTGCTTTGGGCCCCTTCACCATTAATGCCACCCTTGTATGGACCTGGGTGATCATGCTGGCACTAACGCTAAGCTCGTTCCTGATCACCCGTAAACTCAGCACCGGAATCAAAATTTCGAGGTGGCAGAGCATGCTTGAGATCATTGTTACCTCTATTGCCAGCCAGATAGAAGACATCGGGCTTAAAGAATCAAAAAAATATCTGCCATACATCGGAACGCTGTTTTTATATATTGCCACTGCTAACCTAGCCATTATTTTTCCCGGTTACCATCCACCCACCGGATCTTTGTCCACTACAGCGGCACTGGCAATCAGCGTTTTTCTGGCAGTGCCTTTTTTCGGGATAGCTCACAGTGGTTTCAGGAATTACTTCCGAAACTATGTTCAGCCAAATGTTTTTATGCTGCCCTTCAATATTATCAGCGAATTGTCGCGTACGCTGGCCCTAGCGGTAAGGCTGTTTGGTAACATCATGAGCGGCGGAATGATAGTGGCAATACTTCTGAGCATTGTCCCTTTTATTTTCCCTGTTATAATGAATGCGCTGGGATTATTAACCGGCATGGTGCAGGCGTATATTTTTAGTGTGCTTGCCGCAGTTTACATTGCTTCGGCAACTTCATCACAGACAATACAAAATAAACTTAACCAACCTAAAACATAGATTATGGATAACAACACCACCGTCGCCTTTATCTCTATTATCATGGCAGGATTTACTACCGGGGTGGGCAGTATTGGCCCGGCGCTGGCTCAGGGACGCGCTGTAGCTACTGCTCTGCAGGCCCTTGCCCAGCAACCCGACGAATCGGCAACCATTACCCGCACCCTGTTTGTGGGACTTGCAATGATAGAATCAACCGCTATTTATTGCCTTGTGATCTCCATGATCCTGATCTTTGCCAATCCTTTCTGGAACCACTTCACAGGTTAACACAAAAGTGCCATGACAATAGACTGGTTTACCGTAATTGCCCAGCTCATCAATTTTTTTATTCTCGCATGGCTGCTGAGGCGCTTTTTGTACAGACCCATACTCACGGCTATTGACGAAAGAGAAAAAAAAGTGGTCTCGCGTCTCGAAGAAGCAGCATCAAAAATGAAAGAAGCCGACGAAGAACGCGCGATATTCAGGGAGAAGAACCGGGAATTTGACCTCCACCGCAGTGAAAAATGGGAGGAAGCCCTTACAGAAATTAAAACAGAACGGCAGGAGCAGTTGGAAAAGGCGCATGAGGAAGCACAAAACCTGAAAAAGAAGCTTGAGGAAGCGTTTGAAGATGAACGGAAGGGATTAAAAAGAGCTATCAGAGACAAAACCCGTGAAGAGGTATTCGCCATAGCCCGAAAAACCCTGCAGGAACTTGCAGATGAGACACTGGAAAAGAGCATGGTTAATGCATTTTTAAGGCGGCTGCAATCACCTGAAAGCAGCGAAGAAAAAGAATTCACAAATACCATCGCTGCATCTGATAGCAAAGTTGAAATACTCAGCACTCTTGAATTGACCACAGAGCAACGCGATCATATTGAAAGAGCACTGACAGAAAAAGCAGGCAGAAAGTTGTTATGTGAATTCAAAACAGACACACGTCTTGTGAGCGGTATTGAATTACACACAGGTGGATATAAGATATCCTGGAGCATAGCAGACTACCTTCAGGCACTCGAAGACACCGTAACAGGAATGCTGAATTCCCGCCAGGAGAGTGCCAAAAGCAGTACCAAATAAAATGAAAGAGACTGACATTAAAGAAACACTAAGCGACACATTTTCAGCTTTTGAAAAAGGCCGGGGCACCTATTCGCATGGTATCACTCCACGCGAAACAGGGAAAGTACTTCGGGTGTCGAATGCTGTGGCAACGGTTTCCGGCTTGCCGGGAGCAGGTTATGAAGAGCTCATAAAGTTTCCCGGCGGCTTATATGGCATTGCACTGAACCTGAACAAAGATGATGTAGACGTTGTACTTCTCGGTGAACACACACTGCTTCAGGCGGGAGCCGAGGCAGAACGTACAGGGAGGGTAGTTGATGTTCCGGTAGGAAATGGGCTAATTGGCCGTATCATTGATCCCCTTGGTGAACCACTCGATGGTAAGGGTCCGCTTGTGTTCACCGAACGTTATCCGGTAGAGAGACCTGCGGCAGAAATCATGGACAGGGCGCAGGTTTCGCAGCCATTACAAACCGGCACCAAGATCATTGATGCGATCATTCCCGTGGGGCACGGGCAAAGAGAACTTATACTCGGCGACCGACACACCGGTAAAACAACGATAGCTATAGACACTATTCTGAATCAAAAAGGAAGAGATGTCATTTGCATTTACTGTGCTATCAGTCAGCGTGCAGCATCAATTGCAAAAGTTATAGCGCTGCTTGAAGAAAAGCAGGCGATGAATTATACAACTGTTGTAGTAACTGAAGGAAACAATCCGCCCGGATTAAAATTTATTGCGCCCTACGCCGCAACAAGTATGGCCGAATATTTTATGGAGCAGGGCCGGAGAGTTTTGATTGTATATGATGATCTCACCCATCACGCCAGGGCTTACCGCGAACTCTCGTTACTGTTAAGACGGCCGCCAGGAAGGGAGGCCTTTCCCGGAGACATATTTTACCTGCACTCAAGACTACTCGAAAGAGCAACGCAGCTTGGCACGGAACTGGGCGGAGGTTCACTTACAGCGCTTCCCGTTATTGAGACCGAAGCCCAGAACATGTCGGCCTATATACCTACAAACCTTATTTCCATTACCGATGGGCAGATCTACCTGTCGCCAAAATTATTTGAGCTCGGTGTACTTCCTGCAATTGATATAGGAAGATCAGTCTCACGTGTGGGAGGAAAAGCGCAGTTAGCCGTATTTAAAACGGTATCGGGTAATCTTAAGCTTGACTACGCGCAGTTTGAGGAACTTGAAAGTTTTGCCAGGTTTGGCACAAGGATGGACGACGATACCACACGGATCATAGAGCATGGAAAACGGATCAGGGAATGTCTGAAACAACCCGAGCACGATCCTCTGTCGGTTGAAGAACAGGTATTGGTGTTACTGTCACTTAACAAAGGTTTATTCGATGAAATTGATCCTGAAGAAGTGCCCGAATCAGAAAACCTGGTAAGGCAGGCAGCACGCGAACTACCGGCAGATCTGCTCCAGATCACGCGGGCAAAAAAGAAACTTTCTGCAGAGGAGCAGGAAAAACTGCTGGACGTCGCGAGGGAGGCCCTGGGGCTTGCGCAAAAAAAGAAAAAAGATGAGTGAAACTGCCACAAGCCTGCGCCGAAAGATTGGTGGCGCAAATGAACTGGGCTCTATTGTGCGTGCCATGAAGGCAATGGCAGGTTCTAACATTATTCAGTTTGAAATGGCGGTGGCTTCATTGGGCGATTATCACCGCACGATAGCGCTGGGAATTCTGGCCTACTTCAAACAGGAACAAACCAAACTGCTGCCTCAGCCAAAAAAAGTGGCATATACAAAACGTACCGGCGTGCTGGTCTTCGGTTCCGACATGGGGCTTGTAGGCTCATTTAATGAAAAGCTGGCGGCATTTGTGATACAAACGTTGTCTTCTGTTCCTGGTGAAAAGGAGATATGGACCATTGGAGAACGGATACAGCCGGCGCTGAGCGACGGGAAATTCAAACCCTCGCGAACGTATGAAGTACCAGCTTCGGTAAATGCTGTTACTCCCCTTGTGGGGCAGCTCATTATTGAGAGTGAAAGACAATTCAAAGCGGGAAACTTCTCCGATTTTTTAGTGTTTTACAATCGCCCGCTACAGGCCAACAACGCTTACGAACAAAAAGTGCTTCGTCTTCTTCCACTGGATGAAAAGTGGCGGAGGCAGATCATAACCCCTGAGTGGCCAACACACAGGTTGCCACAGGTAACCGGCGACGCAAGAAGTACGTTAGCGGCGCTTATCAGCGAATACCTTTTTATTTCGCTTTACCGGGCAGCAGCCGAGTCGCTCGCCGCCGAAAACGCGGCACGACTCGAGTCAATGCAGCGCGCTGAAAAAAACATAGATGAAATGCTTGTTACTTTAAGGCACAGATACCACCTCATCCGGCAGAACGCTATTGACGAAGAGCTTTTTGATGTGATCGCAGGTTTTGAATCCACCCGGATAGATAAGAAGGATCAGTAGAACCTGTAACCTTCAGGCAGAATACTCTTGAAGTTAATCAAATACAGAGTTAAATGAAAAAGAAAGACGGTACACTTCACCAACTTCATATCGAACTGGTAAAACTTCAGAAAACCATTATAAAAAACGGCATGAAAGTGCTGGTTATACTCGAAGGCAGAGACGCAGCGGGAAAAGACAGCACAATCAAACGCATCATCAAACATCTAAGTCCGCGGGAAACCAGAGTTGTTGCCCTCACAAAACCCTCCGATCGTGAACAGGCTGAATGGTATTTTCAGCGCTACGTTGCCGTACTTCCGGTTGCGGGCGAGCTCGTGTTATTTAACCGTAGCTGGTACAACCGGGCCGGCGTTGAAAAAGTGATGGGATATTGCACAGATACCGACTATGAACTGTTTTTCGATCAGGTAGCTCTTTTTGAAAAAATGCTAAGCGAAGCCGGTATCATTATAGTAAAATATTACCTTGACATCAGCAAAAAAGAACAGGAACAAAGACTGGCAGACCGCAGGAAGAACCCACTGAAACAGTGGAAGGTCAGTCCGGTTGACGAGGTGGCACTGTAAAAATTTTCAGAATATTCAAAAGCACGGGACAGGATGCTTACCGGCACAAATTTTAAATACGCTCCCTGGTATATTGTTAATGCCGACAACAAAACGTCTACGCGGCTGGCTTTGATCACACATCTGCTCAGCACACTTGAATATCAGGGTAAAGACAACAAACTACTGGCAAGAGCTACAACCTGGTTTTTCCATGTAACGCAAAAAACATCAGAGAAAAACTTGCTTCAGCAGATTAAAAATGAAAGAAGGACCATTCCTGCTTCTGGCTCTGAGCGCCTTGTTGTGCGGCGCGCTGATTTTCAGAAAACTCTGGCTGGGTGCTCTGTCGGCGCTTTGTATTGCGCTGTTTCATAAAATATTTTCCGCGCCCCGGGGCCCCGGCGTTTTCGAAATCTTTGGCAACAGTTTCATCATTTCGGCCGAGCTCGCGCTTCTTCTGTGCGGAGCTTTTATGTTTCATCATGTTCTGATGTCGCAAAATCATTTCGCGGCCTTCATTACGATGGCCGGCAGGTTTTCTTCCAGACTTTTATTACTCATGATCCTTTGCTGGTTTATGGGAAGTTTTATGGAAGGTATAGCAGGTTTTGGAATTCCGGCGATGCTCATTGCGCCCCTGATGCTCAGCACCGGCTTCAAACCGCTTACCTGCATCGTGTTGCCACTTGCAGCCACCACGCTGGCAGTGAACTTCGGGGCGCTCGGCACGCCGCTTGTAACAGGCATGGGAATAACAAAGCTGAGTTCCACAGCGGAGCAGGTTTTGTTGCTCAACACGCTGATTGCATTGTTGCTGCCATTTGCGCTTACCGTGCTGTACTGCAAGACCGAACAACAGAAAATACACTGGCGAAGGGAATGGAAAATTCCCGCCGGTGCCGGGATCTGTTTTGCGTTGCCATTTTTTTTCAGTGGCCGTTTTTCTCTGGAATTGCCATCAGTGGCCGCGGGAGCCGCAGGTCTTATCATATTCGTGAGTATTTTTTTACAGCCTCACGAACAACCTGGCCGTAAATTCTGGGCGCAGTTCTTCTGGCCATATATTTGCTTAGTTGTACTTTTGTTATTAGTGATCAAAGTCGGTCCGGCGTTCAGCTGGCAACCGGCGCCCGGCTTACGGGAGGTTTCTCTGCGACAACCAGGAATCGTGTTTTTTATTACGGCATTTATTGTTCTGACAATTTACAGACGTAAATGGCCGGGTTCGTCCTACAGACTTCAGTTTATTAAAACGGTAAAAAAAATGTACAAGCCCTTGTTTACCATCGCGCTGCTGGTGACCTTTTCTCAGAACGTTCAGCACGATATCATTTTACTGTCAAACACCCTGTTTGTAAATCAGACAAGCCCACTGATTCTCGCGCTGGTACCGGTTGCGGGCATATTCGGGAGCTTTGTGACAGGAAGCGCAACCATGAGCAACCTGCTGCTTCACGGCGGCATTGCTTCTGCTTTTTCGGCAGGGAACTTTCACTCGCTCCCGCCAGCACTCTTAAACACCGGCGGTGCAATCGGTAACACCATTTCGTTTCAGAATATTGTAATGGTGCGCTCGGTGATACAGCATGATGCGGGGTACGCGGGCATCCTGGTACGCAGTGGTTTGTTCGCGGGATTTTATCTTCTGCTGCTGATACTATTCACCCTTCTGCTGTTCTGAGAACTCAGGCCTGATACAACGCACCGAAAAACCATTGCCTTTCTGGCTGTAGAACATTTTTCCTATTGAAGACTTGTGATTTAAATTAAAATGCCAGGCGTTCGCATTCGGCCTGTCATTCGTACTCCAGAAGTACCCGAAACCGCCCCGGTTTCTGAATGCTCCTACAAAATTTCGCATTCCTGCCGGCTCTGCCCCGAAACCACTTTCATTGGTAGCAGTGCTGCCCTCATCCCATCCCTCAACACTTTTAAGCGCCGCGCCGGCGGTCTTTTTCCCCCCGAATGCCTTTATTAGCTTCTCGAAATCTTCATTTGAAGGTAACTCCCATCCTTCGGGAGCCAATCCACGCGGATCAATAAAAGCGTAATAATTGTACAGGCGACCGTAGGCGGTATCTAATCCCTCCTGCGTCTCATAATAACACCATGCAGGCTGCTCTTTCTGCCCGGCCTCCAGCCAGTCCTTGCTGTTGCGGGCATAAGGTACAGGCTCGCCATTGCGGAACACATCCACATTCAGGTTCTCAGCCATCCACGCCTGCCCGTTAATCATTACACTCCGGATCTCAGGCTTCAATGCTGGCGCAACTTCCCGGAGCTCAGAACTGTCGTTTCCTTCCACACGGTTTCCCTCTGCATTCAGATCATCCTGTTCCGGCGATCTGCCGCATCCTGAAAATATCACACTAATTAATACACACATAAAAACCAGGTGTATCAGGATCGATTTTTTGTTGGTAATTGTCACTGATCTCATCGTTTTACTTAAAAATAAATATTGCTAAAAAAACCACAATATATACAACTCATGAAGGTATAAAGATGAGATATATCACTGCCTTTTGCAATTCTCATAAGCTGATTATTCGGGAAAAACATTAACGGGTATTGCCCTGTGTAACAAAAGTCATAGACCGGCGGGATTAATAAGCAGATATTTGCGCAAAAAAAATTGAATGGAAATTATCGGTTATATAGCATCTATTCTTATTGGCATTTCGCTGGGACTGATAGGTAGCGGCGGCAGCATACTCACTGTGCCGGTGCTGGTTTATCTCTTTGCAGTAGATCCGGTAGCGGCTACCGCCTATTCGCTTTTTATCGTGGGTCTTACCAGCGCAGTTGGGTCATTCAGCTACTTTCGCAAGGGACTAGTGAATATCCGTACAGCCATTGTATTCGGCATTCCCTCTATTGCAGCCGTATTTTTTACGCGCGCATTTATCGTCCCGGCAATTCCCGCAGAAGTGTTTTCACTGGGAGGATTTGTGGTAACAAAAAGTATCCTGCTTATGTTGTTGTTCGCGGTGCTCATGGTGGCGGCCTCATACAGTATGATAAGGAAAAGCAAACCAAAAACTGGGGACGCGAACAGTCCACAGAAATTCAACTACCCTGTAATTCTACTTGAGGGCGCTGTAGTGGGGATAGTCACCGGACTGGTAGGCGCCGGCGGGGGATTCCTCATTATTCCCGCGCTCGTTTTGCTCTCTAAGCTACCCATGAAACAGGCTGTGGGCACCTCACTTGTGATCATTGCAGCAAAATCGCTCATTGGTTTTTTTGGCGAAAGTTCTGAGACCATTATCGACTGGAAATTGCTTGCACTGGTTAGCACATTCGCCATCGCGGGTATTTTCGCGGGTGTAGCGCTTTCAAAAAAGATAGATGGCGATAAGTTAAAACCCGCGTTTGGCTGGTTTGTGCTCATAATGGGTATTTATATCATCTTAAAAGAAACCGTACTGTGACAAAAGTCACCGTTCTGAGCGGCATGGCTATTGTAACTTTGCACTATAATAAACAATTTAAATAAATACAGATCACCACAACATAAAAAATAAAACAACGATGAAAGTAGAACAAATTTATACAGGATGCCTGGCACAGGGTGCCTATTACATCACTTCAAATGGCGAAGCCGCCATCATTGATCCACTCAGAGAAGTGCAGCCGTACATTGACCGTGCCAAAAAAGACGGCGTTAAAATAAAGTACGTGTTCGAAACACATTTTCATGCCGATTTTGTATCCGGCCATCTTGATCTCAGTAAACAGACAGGCGCGAAGATCGTATATGGTCCTACAGCCAGCCCCGAGTTCGACGCCGTGATTGCAAAAGATGGAGAAGAATTTAAACTCGGCAACGTTACAATAAAAGTACTGCACACTCCCGGCCATACCATGGAAAGCAGTTGTTTTCTGTTGAGGGATGAAAAAGGAAAAGACCATGCCCTGTTCAGCGGCGATACGCTTTTCCTTGGTGATGTGGGCCGTCCGGATCTCGCGCAGAAAGCCGCTTCGATGACACAGGAAGAGCTGGCAGGTTTGCTTTATGAATCACTGAACAACAAAATTATGCCACTCGCCGACGATCTGATCATCTACCCCGCGCACGGTGCCGGAAGTGCCTGCGGCAAGAACATGATGAAAGAAACCGTTGACACGCTGGGTAACCAGAAAAAAGTGAACTACGCCTTGAACCAGCCCGATAAACAATCGTTTATAAAAGCTGTAACAGAGGGACTTCAGCCGCCTCCAGGCTATTTCGGAATGAATGTGGCAATGAATAAAAAAGGCTACGAAAGTTTTGAGTCGGTGCTTGAAAAGGGGTTGAAAGCGATAGAGGTGAGCGAACTTGAATCGCTGGCGGAGATCAGCAACGCTCTGGTACTCGACGTGCGGGATGCCGCCGAATTCAGTAAGGGTTTTGTTCCACGCAGCATCAATATCGGTCTTAAAGGCGACTTCGCGCCCTGGGTGGGTGCCCTCATAGTTGACGTAAAACAGCCGCTCATTCTGGTGACAGCTCCGGGCGAAGAAGAAGAGTCGGTAACAAGGCTGGCGCGCGTCGGATTCGACAATGTGCTGGGATATCTCAAAGGTGGATTTGATGCCTGGAAAAAAGCCGGAAAGGAAATTGATACGGTAAACCGCATCACAGCGAAACAGTTCAGCGAGGAATTCAAAGAAGGGGAAAGTGTGGTGCTCGATGTGAGACGCGACAGCGAATACGCCGCCGAACACGTAAACGAAGCATACAGCAGACCGCTATCGGAAATCAACAACTGGTTCAACAACATCAACGACGCCAAACCCTTTTACCTGCACTGCGCCGGCGGATACCGCAGCATGATCGCCGCGAGCATCCTCAAACAAAGAGGCGTGCACAATTTTAAAGAGGTTGAAGGTGGGTTTAAAGCAATAGCTGAAACAGGAGTGCCCAAAAGCGATTTTGTGTGTCAGACCAAAGTGTAAGATGAAATGGAGGGCACTAAAATTTGTATTACTGATATTCGTCTCTGCGCTCTCTGTAAGCCTGCCGCTGCATGGGCAGGTCAGTAACACAAACAGGATCACAAAAAACAATAATATTAAAAGTAAAAAAGTCATGAATACCATAAACAGAATAGTCGCTGACGTAAGAACTCCCGAGGAATTTCAGTACGACGGCCACGCGGATTGTTCGGTGAACTACCCGCTGGATATCATTCAAAACAAAACGGAGGAATTAAAAAAGTACCAGAAGGTGATTCTGGTCTGCCGCAGCGGTGCACGCGCAGAGTCCGGTAAACGTGTTCTGCAAAGCGCAGGCATCAGAAACGTGGAAAACCTCGGACCCTGGCAGAATGTGACCTGCGAACATAAATAGCAGCCGCTCAGATCTTATATTTTCCACTATTTTGAAAAGAGTCCATTCATACTTATTTAATCGCAGAGAAGCAAAGACACGGAGGTGGTTAAAAAATGGCAACGTCACAAAGGAAATTGCGCTTCGCGCAATTTAAAAAGCCGCAAAGGCATATCGGTTGTGTCTTTTTAATTTGCGCAGCAAATTCCTTTGTGCCTGGCCCGGCGCAGGACCCGGCGTCACCGACATGAGCGGCAAGATCGTCCTCAGAAAAAATCTGGGCCGCTTAGAAGCAGGCCTCCAAACCATTGATCTGTCGCAGTACGTACAACTCACAGCCGGCAGTTACATGTTCAACTTTGTGTTCGACGGGAAATACAGCTTCAGTGAAAAGATGATTCTGGAATGAGAGGTTCTATTGGAGTGTTCTATGTGTTCTTGTCCCCACCTTCGGTGGGGACAATTATTTTTGATTCAATTTGGGTTTAGTATAATTTTTCTATGTGAATTTCTATCACGCACCGAATAAAAATGCCTGCAGAGAATAAGCATAGATCCGAAAGAACATAAGCCTATGTGAATTTCTATTGTGATCTACTGTTTCTATTGTGTTTAAATTGTGGACAAAATCACCACAAATTTATTTGATTCGTGATGCCTTCGTCATTTTTGTTCTCAGTGAACGTCAGGATTAATCTGTTTAACCGGAATGCTATGTAGGGCCTGCTGAAAAACTCCCTTTTCTTGGATTAGCGGGGTAAAGGGCGTATTTTGCTGATAAAATCTGCAAGGAAATATGCCAAAAGCGTCAAAAATCCGTGCATCTAAGCAATCGTATCAGAGT
>JAEZDS010000029.1 GCA_023433205.1 Bacteroidota bacterium | reverse complement strand
CATGCAAATAATGCAGTTGGTTCCGGGACTGCTACGCCGAATCCTCTGGAAACACTGTTCTATGGTAGTATGAATAGCGGCACCAATTCGCCGAGGCATACTTGTAATGATGCCAGTGAAGCTTTTGCAGGCTTCACATTTGAGTCTTATAATGACGAGGAGATATGGGCCGGCAATGTGATGCAGCCGCTAAGCCGGGGACTGGTTCTTGACCAGGGAGGGAAGATTGGTGAGCAGGGGGATGTAAATACCTCTTCTAATAATAACTGGGCCGGAACCTGGTCAGGAACCCTTTATACAACTTATACTGGTACCAATTCTTTTGCGCAACAATCAAAAATATGGTGTGCGGCTTCTCTGCCAGGCAATCATGATGGGCAAACTGGCTGGGCACTGCAAAATTGGTATGATCCTTTTGACTTAACTAAACTACAGGTTTCCAACGGAGGCGATTATAACTGTATAGGAATTCCCAATAATATTGTGTTACGTGTTCCCGATGCCGAAATGTATGAAACCGATGCGCTATACTCTACAGCGGAAAACCTGGTATACCGCATGATTCACCTTGATCCCGGCGTTACTGCTACGGGCGAGGCTTTGGATGACTGGTATCTTTCACTTGCTGGTGGTACAAGTGCAAAGTTTATGACTGTTGAGGCAGAATTATTTAACGGAGACTATTCAAGCGCAAGGTCGATTAATGATTTAATAGCGGTTGACGAAAATAACGGATGTGAGGTAAGCTACAGGCAGTTTTATACCTTGTATGCAAACCATCTTGAGTCAGCTGAAGCAGGTCTTCCCTTTTCTCAAGTGGATAGCGCTGCGCTGTTCGTTCTTTCCTCACTTTGCCCTGCGACAAACGGGCCCGCAGTTTACCAGGCACGTGCGCTTTACCAGTATATTTATCTTGCTGCGCAGGTATTTAGCAACTGCGAGGACGGTGCGGGTGAACGTCGGGCAAGAAAGGAATTTGCTATTCAAAATTCAGAGAGTTGGAATGTCCGATTTGTGCCAAATCCTTTCCACGCAGAAATAACAGTTCATACAGAAGGAGAATCCAAGCTTACCGCAATCAGCATCTTTGATGTGACTGGAAGAAAAGTATTCGAGACTATTTTAGATAGAAAATCGGGAGTAACTAAGCTACCACTCAATTTGACCAAAGGTATCTATTTTGCAACAGCTACTAATGAAGAGGGAATGACCATCACACAAAAATTAATTTGTATTAATTAAGCATGACTAGGGTACTTCTATTAAGCTTCTTATTCTTAATAAAACTTTCAACATATAAGGGGCAGATAGCGAATTACATAATAAATCCAGGCTTCGAAGAAGTGCAGACCGTGCCCTGGCACCCTTTTGGCCATTGGGTTACCGGCTGGAGTGCTATTGATACCTTAAAAAGCGCATTCTCTCTGAGAACACTAGGCCCACCATTTTATAATGCCCCTGGAGGCCCTGGAATATATCAATATCCACGGACTGGTTTCAAACACCTGCTTTACACATATTTTTGTCAGGATATAAGTTGTCCAGATTCTGCAAGAGGGTATCCTAGAAATCGAATAAAGAAAGAGCTTGAGTCTGGTAAAGTATATTGCGGACAATATTATGTGAATATACGTAATGCCTCACCTGTGGGTATCGCAGATTTTGCGATGCTATTTGCTGGTTCTGAAATTGATACAATTAAATACTGTAAGATACCGCTTCCCTACCTTACACCTCAAATTTCATACACTGGAAGCGCAGTCATCGATACCCTAAACTGGACGGCTGTCTCTGGAACCTTTGTGGCCGAAGGACACGAAAAATATTTGGTTTTAGGAAACTTTAAACCCAACTTTTTGACTCAAACTGTTTCTATTCAAACAAGCACCAACGGAGCTAATTTTACCGACGCTTATTTCGACGACGTCTCCCTCGTAGAAATGGAACTGCCCGCCTTTGCCGGCAGAGATACTTTTATGATCCCCGGCGATAGTATTTTTCTGGGGCGTGAGCCGGATGTGGGAATAGATTACGCCTGCCAGTGGTACAAGTTGCCGGATAGTTCTGTGCCGATAGATACGATTGCAGGCTTCTGGGCAAAACCAAATGAAACAACCACCTATTTGGTACGACAGCAGCTCTGGTGTAGCGGGGTGAAGTGGGATACGGTGACGATTTCGATCAGTCCTGTGGGATTGACGATTTACGATTTACGATTTACGATTGTTGAACTGAAGGTGTGGCCGAACCCGGCGGATGAGCGGATCGAAATCTCTTTACAAAAAGAAAGCATGGATGATGAGTCTGCTTTTTTATGGGTGAGCGACCAGGTAGGCAGGGAAATTAAAAAAGAGGAAATTATTTTTAAGAAAGGCACAGCTATGTTGGATGTGAGAGACCTGGAAGAGGGAATGTATTTTCTGGAGCTGAGGAATAACGAAGGAAGTGCGGCGAGAAAACGTATATTTATTGCGCGTTGAGCAATCAAGCACATATGCAATGGCTTTAGAAACGCCTGTCTCGGATGTTCGCATTTCAAACGCGGATTAGCACGGTACAAACGCGGGCAAGCGAGGGACCTGTCAGGGCCGTGGCGCGCTGCTACCCCTCATTCACCCTCAGGTCCTCAATCACCAGCTGCAAAGAAGTAACTCCACGCATCTCGTTTTCCTGTAGTTTAAAAACAATGTCCATAGGGATCTTGCGCTGAAAAAAATGTACGTAGTCACCCTTGTCAAATGCTACCGCGTGAAAACGCTGGTTGGGATTGTCTTTCTGGTATAATTCCAGTCGCAGGTGGTTGTTGCCGAATACCTGGCCCCAGCCTGTATCAAAAACATTTCTGCTGCAAAAAACAGGGGTCATGTTCTCGGGCCCATGCGGCGCAAACTGTTTTAAGATCCTCAGCAGTTTTGGGTTGATCTCGTGAAACTGCAGCTCTGCATCTATTTCAATTTTTGGGGTGAGTTGTTCGGCTGTGATGGAGGCTGCCACCACTTCTTCAAACCTTTGCGCAAAGGCAGGAAAGTTTTCGCGCTTCAGTGAAAGTCCCGCCGCGAATTTGTGGCCGCCAAACTGGTCGAGCAGATCGCTGCACTGCTCAATGGCGCTGTAAACATCATACTCACGCACACTTCTGGCGCTGCCGGTTATCTTGCCTTCACTCTCTGTTAAAATAATTGTAGGCCTGTAATATTTTTCTATGAGACGCGAAGCTACAATTCCTATCACACCCTTGTGCCAGGTTTCGTTAAAAAGTACAGTGGTTCTTTTGGTCGCGCCGTTCACCTCATTCTCAAGCAGCTGAAATGCTTCTGTGGTTATGCCAAGATCAAGGTCCTTGCGTTGTGAATTGGTATTGTCAATAGCCGCTGCCAGGGTCTCGGCCTCGCTCTCATCCGTACAGATCAAAAGCTCTACGGCCTTGCTGCCATGTTCAATTCGGCCGGCGGCATTAATACGGGGTCCAAGCGTAAACACCAGTGTATTTATATTAACCGCAGACTTCAGCTGATTGATATTAAGCAATGCTTTTATTCCCGGAGACGGATCCTGGTTGATCTTTGCAAGTCCGTAATAGGCAAGCACCCGGTTCTCGCCTGTAATGGGAACAATATCTGCCGCAATACTCGTTGCCACCAGGTCAAGGTATTTGTAACATGTTTCCTGCGGCAGACCGCGGTCAATTGAAAATGCCTGTATAAGTTTAAAGCCTATACCCGCGCCGCTGAGTTCTTTGTACGGATAATTACAGGCCTCCTGTTTGGGATCAAGCACTGCCACAGCAGGCGGTAAAACAGAACCGGGAAGGTGGTGATCACAGATGATAAAATCAATTTTCTTTTCATTGGCATACATCACCTTTTCATTCGCTTTTATGCCGCAGTCGAGGGCTATAATAAGTGTATAACCGTTTTCCGCTGCATAATCTATGCCCTGGGTTGAGATCCCATAACCTTCCTTATAACGATCAGGAATATAGTACCTCAGTTTATTGATGTGTTTTGAAAAGAAACTAAAAACGATACTTACAGCAGTGGTGCCGTCAACATCGTAATCTCCGTAGATCAGAACCTTCTCGTCTTGCTCAATAGCTTTAATTATCCTGCTCACCGCTTCGCGCATTCCCAGCATAAGAAAAGGATCGTGAAGGTGCTTAAGCTCGGGCCTGAAAAAGGTACGTGCTTCCTCAAAGGTTTTGATGTTTCTTAACCTCAGTAGTTTTGCGATCACATGATCAACCTTGAGCTGCATCTGCAGTTCGAGTGGAACCTCCTGTTCTGATATTTTCCAGAGCTTTTCCAGTTATGCTATGTTATGATACACCGCCTGAATGTCATCGTCCTCCTCCATCTTCTCTATCATGGCCATTACCTCAGCCTCCTGCTCGGCACTGAGTTCTTTGGTAGTGGTAGGAATATAGGTCTTGCTTGTTTCAAGCACATTAATACCTTTCTGTTCAAGCGCCGACTGCATCCTGCCATAGTCTGTAAACTGGGTTTGAATAATGAACTGGTTATTTTCTTCATCCAGATTAATGTCTTCCAGGCCATGATCGATCAGTTCTAGCTCCAGATCGTCCTTATCGAGTCCTGCCGCATCGATTTTAAATAGCGCGATGTGACTGAACATAAAGCTCACCGAGCCATTTGTTCCCAGCGAACCATTTGCCCTGCTGAAATACATACGCACGCTGGCAACAGTACGGGTAGGATTGTTTGTAGTACATTCCACTAATACCGGAACGCCGTGCGGTGCATAACCTTCGTAAATTACCTCGTCGTAGTTGCTTGAGTCTTTTTCACTGGCACGTTTAATGGCGGCTTCCACATTGGCCTTGGGCATGTTCACTGCCTTGGCATTTTGCATTACCATTCGCAGGCGGGGATTGCTCTCAGGATTCGGCCCCCCCAGCTTCACTGCCATCACAAGTTCGCGGCCAATTTTTGTAAAAGCTTTTGCCATGCGGGCATAACGCTTGAACATGGTAGCCTTACGCGTCTCAAATATTCTTCCCATAATTTTTCAGTTCAAAGGAAAACAAAGATATATTTTTTGCAGGCATTCAGCCGGCAAATCTCAGCGGCATGTTTACCGCTTTCATCTTGAAACAATTAGCTTGCTGTAGATTCGTCCGCACTGCACAAAATACAATCCCTCCTCAAACAATTCAACAGTAAGCTGCTGTGCGTTAAATTTTTCCGGCGCATACCGGCGCACTTCCTGGCCAAGCTGATTATAAATTACAACTTCTGAAGCTGCCGCCACTTTGATGGTGAAGGTGCCGCTGTTTGGATTGGGAAATATTTCCAGAGAGTTAACGGCGTTATATTCTTCGTTAAGTCCTGTACAGTCAGAAACCACCTGCGTATAAGTAAAAGTGTTGCTGCAGTTGTCAGCGCTTTTGCCATGAAGCACGTAATTGGTGGTGACAGAAGGTGACACCTGCACGCTGACGTTTGTTGAGAGCGGGTTGGTCCAGGTATAAGTTTGCGCCCCCGTTGCGGTTAGCGTTGCTTTAGCGCCTATGCACAGAACACTGTGAGAGCTAATGACGCCGAGGGCCGGCAAAGGATTAACTGTAATCGTGAATACATGACTGCTGCCACATCCGTTGGCTGCGAAGCCTGTTACCATAAAAGTGCTGGTAGTGGCAGGCGTAACCTGGGCGGTGTTTGTTATATTTCCCGTACTCCAGCTATAGCCTGGAGTTCCCAGCGCTACCAGCGTTGCCGAAGCACCGGCGCAAATTACTGTGCTGCTGGATGAAACAAGTAAAGTAGGCGAAGGGATCACGGTAATACTGATACTCGCTGAATTGGTGCAGGTATTGGCGGCTGTGCCTATAACAGTATAAACGGTGTTTTGTGTTGGACTAACGGTAAGCACATTGTTGTTTGATCCGGCCGGCCACATATAAGTGGTTCCCCCGTCAGCGGTGAAACTTACAGGCGCCCCCGAGCAGGCTGTGTCGTTGCCAGTGATGTTAATGGTGGGGGGACTTAAAAGATTAATGGCAACAGTATGCTGCGACACACAGCCATCACCGCTGGCGTGTACAGTGAATTCAGGCGTGTTGCCTGCAACCAGTACCGCCGTTGAGCCGGGGATGGCGCCAGGCATCCAGGTATAACTATTGGCATTACCCGAAATACTGACTGCAACTGTATTGCCCGGACAAACAGGGGTGGTTATGGCTGCGGGGTTCACAGTGAGATTGTTTACAACAATAGTGTCGCTGCCTACATAACAATTTTTTTGCGCCGTTACTATATACATATTGTTGGTGCCGGTACTTATTCCAATGGTTGGAGTGGTGGCGCCTGTATTCCATAACGCCTGACCTGCGCCGCCCGTAACATTAATGTTAACTGTAGTGTTCGGACAAAGCAGTAGTGAACTTCCCTGTTGTATGGTAACTGATGCGGCCGGCAGCGCGATACTGAATTCGGAAGCGGAATAGGTGACATTGTCGGCAAAATAAAAGTTGGTTACCTGCAGGGCGTTATTGGGAACACTCATCTCAGCGTAAACAGTGGCCAGTTTATAGGTGTTGTTGGTAGGCTGAAGCACCTCGGGTGCAAGGTGAGGAAAAAGGATCTTGCCTGCCATTGCACTGTTACACGATGTAACATCTTTTGTGGCTGTCCACATTCTTGCCTGCACATCGTAAGCCCTTGTAAAAAGGTTTGGGGAGGTGTTGGCACTTCCCAGTGAATAGTTGCTGTTATCGGCCCAGGTAAAAAACACTTTGCTGCCATCGGCGGTGCGTGCCGCCTGTGGAGCCAGACCCATTTGCGCGATATCAGGCGAGGTGCCGTAGGTTGCAAGGCCCGCATTTGTATTTGCCACAGGATAGGCAGCCCAAACTCCCTGGTCGAGCGTAATGTCGAACATGGCATGGTTCTGGGTATAATACAATCCGTAACTGTTGCTGTTCATAATGGTTGTAAAGATGTGGGGGTTACCGTTCACATCAACCACAAGATCATGTTCCCAGTTTGCCGATGCCGCATTTGAACTGCTGATAAAGCTGCTGAAACAGCCGAACTTTGAAAGATCAACAGTAATGGGACCTATCCAGCTGGTTCCTCCATTTGACGTGTGCCACAGAGTGGGGTAATAGGCCGCAGTCGTGGGTCCGCCGCTAACGTGCATGTTGGCACAAAACCAGCCGTTGGTGCCGCTGGGATCAAAAGCTATGTTGTAATCCTGGACCGGGCCGGCCAGAAAAGTTGGTGATACAGAGAAGTTGTGTGCCCATACAATATCAGAGCTGGTGCTGCTCCAGGTTCCTTTGTAAACTGCAAAGCCTGTAATAACGTTGTTGTTCAGCAATGCATCTATTGCCCAGAAAACGCCGGGCGCTCCTTTAACCACAGAATGCGGGATCAGCTGAGGGTTTATCACCGGTTGATTGTAACTTTCGGTAATGCCTGTGCCGCCAAAATTCTGTACACCTGAAACCATGCCGTTCCAGGGATTGGCAACATTATTGGGATCGATGGTGGCGGCCATGTATGAAACGTAAGAGTTGGCCGGATTTGTATTCAGACTTGGATTGTAAATTGCCATGTTCGGGTACCGGGCGGGATAGGTATTTGAAGGATTCATCACGCCAATATCAACACTCCACGTGGTACCGCCGTTTATTGACCGGTCGTAACGCAGCTCTCCGGAATTTCCGCCGTAAGCCGCAGCGTTATTGCGGTGTATAAAAGTTACCATGTTAAGATCCTTGTCGGCAGCAACCGGATTGTTGCCATTGCGGATGATGGTAAAAAGGTTGCTTGATGTTCCCACTGTTACACTTGTGGCGCATTGCGCAAACAACTGAACGGGAATGGCAGTAGCAAGTACTGCATGAAGAATAGTGTAAATTTTTTTCATGGGTGGACAGTTTAGTTATTATCGCCTGCAGAAAATTCTGCCTTAGCTCAAATAAAAATATAAAAATCCCCCATACAAATTACTTACTTCACCAAAACCCTGGTCTCCATCATGTCCATGATCGCGTATTTAACACCCTCCCGACCCAGACCGCTGTCTTTTACACCGCCATAGGGCATGTGGTCAAATCTTAGAGTGGGTACATCGTTGTGAATTACGCCGCCGACTTCAAGATGGCTAAAGGCAAAATCAAGTTCAGTGACTGAATCGGTGAAAATTCCACACTGCAAACCAAAGCGGCTGTTATTTACCAGTTCAACCGCGTTTGCAATACTGCCATCGTACTTTTCAATACATACAACCGGACCAAAAACTTCCTCAGCATTAACCTTCATTGTGTGATTGGTGCCGGTAAGAACCGTAGCCGGCATAAAAGCGCCCTCACGGCTGCCCCCGCACATGATTTCCGCCCCGGCGTCTTTCGCCTCCCGCACCCACTGCTCAACCCTTCCGGCGTTTTGCTCATCAATCATGTTTGAAAGCCTGGTGTGTTCTTTTAAGGGGTCGTCAGCAGTGAGTTTTTCTGCTTTACTCACGAACAGTCTTAAAAATGTATCGTAATGTGCCGGATGTACATAAAAGCGTTGCGCGTGAATGCAGATCTGCCCGCTATAAGCAAATGCTCCTGTTACACAGGTATCCAGAATAGCCTCAGGATCTGCGCTTCCGGTAATGATCACAGCTGCGTTGCCACCAAGTTCCAGCACTACCTTCTTTTTGCCGCTTTGTTTTTTTAACTCCCAGCCCACTTCCGGTGATCCGGTAAAACTCAGCACTTTTATTCGTTCGTCGGTGGCAAGCAGATTTCCTGTTTTTCTGTCCATGGGCAATATATTTACCGAACCGGCGGGCAGACCGGTTTCGCTGATAATTTTTGCCAGGGCCAGTGTTGAGAGTGGTGTGCTGCTGGCGGGTTTAAGGATAATGGGGCATCCGGCCGCTATTGCAGGAGCAATTTTATGAACGGCAAGGTTCAGGGGGAAATTAAAGGGAGAGATGCCGGCAACTATACCGGCGGGAAAATATTTGACCAGACCTTCGCGGTTCTTTCCGGCAGTTGTCCAGTCAAGTCCTAAATACTCACGGGGCAGTCTTTTACATTCTTCTGAGGCAATGTTAAAAGTAGTGGCGGCTCTTGTTACTTCAGCCATTGCATAAAAAAGAGGTTTGCCGCTCTCTTCAGATAACAGCCGTGCGTGTTTGTTTTTGTTCTCAGTTAATTTTTCGCCTATATAACGAAGGGCCTCAGATTTTTCAGAAGCGCTTAGCTTTTGTAAAACAGGCTGGCTTTTTTGCGCGGCGGTTATGGTTTTATCAAGCAGAGCCTCATCTGCCAGGAAAGTGCTGCCCGCTGCTTTCCCGTTGTACTTGTTAAGCACCTCCAGGGTCTTTCCTTTATTTATAAATTCTCCTCCGCTGTAGATTCCAAATACTTCCATCAGAATAAAAGTACTAATGATGATTGGAATACTAAAACGTCCGCATTTCGAACTGCGCACTTCGTAAATCGTGCAAATCGTCAATCGTCAATCGTCAATCGTAAATCGTCAATCGTCAAATTCGTACCCCGTACTTCGTACTTTGTACTTCGTACTTTGTACTTCGTACTTCGTACTTAAAACCGTACTTTTGTACCTTATTTCACAATGGATCCAAAAGATATTCCCTATATAATTTACGCAGAAGAAACACCCAATCCTTCGAGCCTGAAATTTGTGGCAAACAAACTATTGCTGGTGAGCGGCGCGGTAGCAGATTATGAATCGCCGAAAGCGGCTAAAGATGCTCCGCTTGCACTTGAGCTTTTTAATTTCCCTTTTGTTAAACGGGTTTTTATTGCCTCCAATTATGTGAGCATCATAAAAAGTGAGGCTGTTGAGTGGGAAGAGATCAGAGATGAGTTGCGTGTGTTTCTGACCACCTATTTAAACGCGGGGAAAGCCGTTGTTAACAAGCTTCCCAGTACCGAAGTGCCAAAGGATTCCAAATTCCAGGACCGTGTTTCAGTAAATACCCAACATGCCGCGCCTGCAAACGAAACGGAGAACAAGATCATTGAAGTGCTTGAGCAATACATAAGACCGGCAGTAGAGCAGGATGGAGGACTCATTACCTTTAAATCGCTTAACGAGGGTATTGTTACTGTTCAGATGCGCGGCAGCTGCAGTGGTTGCCCCAGCAGTACAATGACGCTGAAGGCCGGTATAGAAGCACTTCTGAAGCGTTTGCTGCCCGATGATGTGAAGGAAGTTGTAAGTGAAGCTGTATGAACCGTATGGCACACCGTCGTCCTACATTTGATGAGATATATATGGAGCTGGCAGAAAAGCTGGCGGCCCGGTCGCACTGTGTAAAAGCGCAGGTTGGTGCGGTGCTTACAAAAGATACCCGCATCGTTTCACTGGGCTACAATGGTCCGCCTGCCGGCACCCACAACTGCGATGAAGAATGGCCGCACGAAGGCTGCGCCCGCGACAGCAAAGGCAGTTGCTCACTGGCGCTTCATGCCGAACAAAATGCAATCCTTTATGCCACAAAAAACAATGTGAGCATGCAGGACGCCACTTTGTATGTTACACTTTCTCCCTGTATTGCCTGCGCAAGAGTGATCTTCACCACCGGCATCAGGAAGGTGTTTTATATGAACAGTTACGCTGCTTTTAAAGGGCTTGCGAGTGATGAGGGAGTTGATTTTCTGCGCCGCTTTGGCGTAGAGGTTGTTGAATATAAAAAACCCGTTGATCATGGTTAAGTTCACTTGTGCTCTCTTGTTATCTCTGCTTTTTGTGTTTGACGCTGCGGCGCAGAACAGAGGCACCGGCCCTAAAGAGCCCTCTGCAAAAGAAGAGATAAGCATAAGAAAACAGCAACGCCGGCAAAGTCGCGAAAAACGCAAGCTTGAAAAGGCCGAAAAGAAAAAAATAAAAGAGCACCACAAAAAGCTGCAGACCAAAAAGGTGCAGAAGAGGATGAAAAAAAGCCGTAAAAAGGCACTGCGGAACAACGAAAATAAAAGGGAGTTCTTCCTTAAACGCTGGTTCACAAAGAAAGGCAAACCAGCCAAAGCCAGGGATTAACAACTAAGGCTTTAATAATTAAGACCTGGCGCAGGCTTAGGCTAAGTAATTGTGGGTATCACCATTTAATTCATTCTGGGGACCACATATGAAGTTCACCTAACCACATCATAACCATCGGTTGGCTTACATTAACAACTATTTTACTTTTACATTAGCGCTCAAATTTTGTTAAGTGGTTGTAACCAAGTTTAAAAGGTTGAAAACCATGATATTAAAAATTTAAGTTCTTTTGTTGTTGTGAGATAATTTGAAGGTTCATAAATTTAACCCTTTCCCTAAGCGGGGTATTAAGGTAATTTAACAGTCTATGAAAAAGATTTACTTAGCTTTAATCGCGGTCCTATTTGCTGGTACTCAGCTGTTTTCGCAGAGCGACAATGGTGAGATCAAGGTGATATTAAAGGACAATAACACCCAGGAGACCATCCCTTTTGCCAATGTGGTGGCCTATAAAGATGGTGTTCAGGTAGGTGTTGCCACCACCAACATAGATGGTGAAGCCTCAATAAAACCGCTTCCTCCGGGAAAATATACGGTGAAAGGGATATATGTTGGATTTCAGGCCACTGAGATCAAAGACATAGTGGTAGGTGAAGGAAAAACCGCTTACGTAACTATCCCGCTTAATAGTGGTGAGGGCACCATGATTGATGAGGTGCAGGTAATTGAATACCAGGTGCCGCTTATTGATCCCGACATGAAATCGGGCGCTACCATCACGCGTGAAGACTATAACAATCTTGCTACCAAAGATGTGAATTCCGTAGCTGCAACCACGGCGGGTGTGTACCAGGCCGACGAGGGGCGCGAGCTTAACGTGCGCGGTGGCCGCGCAGGGAGCACTACTTATTTTGTAGATGGTGTAAAGGTATTCGGTCGCCCTAATCTGCCGCAGCAGTCAATTGAACAGCTCAATGTTATAACCGGAGGCATTCCTGCCAACTATGGTGACCTTACTTCAGGCGCCATCTCTATTACAACCAGGGGACCTCAATCAAAATATTTCGGCGCAATAGAGTTGATCTCCTCCCAACTTACCGATCCTTATGGTTACAATTCACTGGGCTTTAGTTTTGGAGGCCCCATCTGGAAAAAACGCGACTCTACCAGGCGCACAGTGCTTGGTTTTGTGATCTCAGGTCAGGGTAACCTTGAAAAGGAACCAAACCCTTCTTTTGTTCCTATTTATGTACTTAAAGATGAAAAGATGGAAGAACTGCGTGCAAAGCCGCTGCGTCCTTCACCTTCAGGCCAGGGTTTTCTCCGCGAGGCTGAGTTTGTTACCAAGGATGACATGAATACTCAGCGTTTCCGTCCCAATGTTGCCCGCCGCCTGCTGTCTCTTACCGGTAAACTTGATTTTCAGCCCACACCCAACACCAACATTTCCTGGGGTAATACTTACGAGTTTATCGATCAGAACGTAATGCTCACTGCCAATCAGGTTTTTAACTCGCACAACAACCCCCGCCAGTCGCAGAGGATCTACCGTACCTGGCTCTCTGTTAATCAGAAGATAGGTAGCAGCAGCACCGATCAGGAGAAGTCACAGTCGCTGGTAAAAAACTCCTATTTCAAGTTCCTGGTAAGTTATGAGAACCTGTTTATTAAAACCGAAGATCCCCGTCACAAAGACAATCTTTTTAACTACGGTTACATCGGTAAATTCGATATTCCAATTCTGGGAGAGGAGTTCGCATTTAATTATGATTATACACCCGGGTACCAGCCCGAGGGCTCAAACATAGCTGCAAATGCTTACACTTATACAGGGCGCCAGGAAATGCCCGTTATTTTTACGCCCGGAGATGCCAATCCCGATGCTACCCGTTATACTACTTACCTTGTTGAGCAGATGACCCGTAACCAGCAGTTCGTTAACCTGGGCACCATTGCAGCAAACAACGGTTTGAGGAACGGAGATGGTGTTCCATCCATTTACAATCTGTACAGTAATATTGGTGCTGTTTATGGAGCGCGTTCACAAGACCTGCGCGATCAGTTAAGGGTGGCTACAAGTTTTAACGCTGACGTTAAAGATCACGCGCTTACTGTAGGGATGGAGTTTGATCAGCGCAACAGCAGGATTCACTCAATTGCCGCCACGGCGCTGTGGCAGAGGATGCGGCAGATCGCCAACAACCACGCCACTCAGCTGGATCTCAGCCAGGCTTTTGTGCAGCCTGAACTTAGCGGAAACATCAATTACTACTACTACAATTACCTGTACGAAGAGGAAAAACAATCGCAATTTTCAGAGAGACTGCTGGAGAAGCTTGGACTGCCCCGCAACTACACAGGTTTTGTAAATACCGACGCGCTTGATCCTTCTATGCTTAGCCTTGATATGTTCAGCGCCGAAGACCTGCTCGGGAACAATGCCTCGGCAAACCTCCTGACCTACTATGGTTATACACACGACGGGCAGAAGTACAACGGGCGCATCAATATGGATGATTTCCTTAATGCTACAGACGAGGCCGGAAGGAAAACCCATCCAATAGGGTCTTTCAGGCCACTTTATGCCTCGGTGTTTATCATGGATAAATTCGACTTCAAAGACATTAAATTCAACGTGGGTTTAAGGGTTGACCGATATGATGCCAATCAACCTACATTAAAGGACAATTATGTACTTCATGAGGCAGCTACAATAAACGATCTTGCTTCTATCGAGAACCTGCCTGCCGGATTCACTGAAAACGTACCAGGTAATATCAGCGGTAATGCCGTGGTTTACGTTGCACAGAATCCTTCAGGAGGAAAATCTCCTTTGGCGATCAGAGGCTACAGAGAAGGTGATAACTGGTTCCGCGCCGATGGCAGTGAGATCTCTGACCCTAACCTGATCGCGGCTGGTGATGGACGCCCTATTCCCCTGCTGAAAGATTTTGCGAATTACGACAGGAATATGAGCGCCAACGCTTTTACTAATTATGTGGCGGCAATCATACCACAGCCGCGTGTGGCCTTTTCGTTCCCTATATCCGACGTTTCCAATTTCTTTGCGCATTACGACATTCTTATACAGCGTCCATTCAACAGTGTGATCAACCCTCTGGATTATTACTTTATGAACGCCTCTGCAACCACGCCATTTGTGAACAATCCTAACCAGCGGCCGCAGCAAACCATTGAGTACGAATTAGGTTTTGCACAGGTACTTAATGAAAGGAAAAATGCATCCCTAAGAATTACTTCATTCTACCGCGAGATGCGGAATATGATCAATGCCAGAATGATTGTAGGTGCTTATCCAAAGAACTATATCATGTTCGACAACATTGACTTCGGAACTACAAAAGGAATTACAGCAGAGTTTGATTTTCGTCGCACCGGCGGATCAAGGATCAATCTGAACTACACACTTCAGTTTGCTGAGGGTTCAGGTTCCAATGCCAATTCAGGGGCCAATCTGGCTTCCTCGGGTCAGCCTAACCTGCGTATCCTTCAGCCGCTTGATTATGATCAGCGCCATGGTTTTGTACTTAACTACGACTACCGTTTTGGTGAGAAAAAAGATTACAAAGGTCCCCAATACAAGAACAAGGCCGGCAAAACTGTGCAGGTTTTTGGCGGTGTCGGTTTCAACCTTTCATTCCTGCTGGGTTCAGGAACGCCTTACACACGCTGGAGCAGTGCTGTGCCAACACAGGGCGGAAATACCCGTTCAAATATTCTTGGCACCATCAATGGTTCTGTTAAACCCTGGAACTTCAGGTCAAACCTGCGTATCGACAAGAACATCCCGCTTACCTTTAACAAGGAAGAATCAAATAAAAAACCTGCTAACCTGAATGTGTACCTGCAGGTGCTGAATCTGTTCAATACCAGAAATGTACTTAGTGTGTACAATTTTACCGGAGAGCCTGACGACGACGGGTATCTGTCATCAACCCAGGCACAGGCTGCCCTGGCTCAGGCCAACAGCGCTCTAGCTTACACCGATATGTATTCAATCAGGGTAAATAACCCATTTAACTATAGTTTGCCAAGACAAATCAGGATTGGACTGCTGTTTGATTTTTAATGCCTAAGAACCAGTGAACATGAAAAAGATAATGATATGCCTGCTGCTTGTATCTACAGGCAGCCTTGTTGCCCGCGAAAAGGTGACAAATGGTAAAAACGCGAATGCCGGCCTTGGCCAGCGTGTGATGGCTGGCTGTACTTCACCCAAAGCCAGCCGCGAGTTCTGGTTTAACAATGTGCGTACCATTCTTTATAGTGGCGGCGACATGTGGTGGGACCTTAACGGCAATAACAACGCTTATTATTATATTCCTGCGGTACAGAACAGGAACAACGGTGTATCGTCAAGTTTTGCAGGTTCAATCTGGCTTGGCGGACTTGATGCCGGTGGTCAGCTGAAAGTTGCTGCAATGACCTACAGGCAAAATGGTATTGACTTTTATCCAGGCCCCCTTGATATCACTAATGCTTCCATCACAGAAGATCAGTGTGCCCGTTATGATCAGATCTATAATGTTACCCGCGCAGAGGTGCAGAATTTTTATGATTCAGATTTTCAGAACATCACACCTAACATTCAGAACTGGCCTGGAAATGGCGACGTTAGTCTGAACCAGGGCCGCCGTCTGGCTCCCTTTGTGGATAACAACCTCGATGGGTTTTATGATCCCAGCTCTGGCGATTATCCGGCTTACGACGTTAATAATCTTGCTGAAAAAGACAACCTGGGTTTTTGTAAGACAAAACTCTTTGGTGACTACACTTTATTCTGGGTATTTAACGACAACGGCAATATTCACACCGAAACCCAGGGTGTTCCTATTGGCGTTGAGGTGCGGGCTCAGGCTTTCGCTTTTAAGACCAACGACGAGATCAATAACATGACCTTCTACAGTTATGAGATCTTTAACCGTTCTTCTTTTGAGCTTAATCAAACTTATTTTACCATCTGGAACGATGCCGATCTTGGATATTATCTGGATGATTATGTTGGTTGTGATGTGGAAAGAGGACTTGGATACATTTATAACGCAGACCCCAGTGACGAAACATTTGGCGGAGTAAATGGTTATGGCGATTTTCCTCCTGCCCTGGGCTGTGATTTTTTCAGAGGACCACTTGCTGATCCGGGAGACGGCATTGATAATGATCAGGATGGGGACATAGATGAGCCGGGTGAAACCATTCAGATGTCTCGTTTTACTTATTACAACAATAATATCGGTGCATTCCCGCCACAAACTGTGAATCCAGACATAGCTATTCACTATTACAATTACATGACCGGCTTCTGGAAAGATTCTTCGCCGTTCACTGTTGGCGGTAATGCCTATGGCGGCACCACTCCCGCTACTTTTGTGTACGACGGCAACCCTGTGCAGGGTACGGGCTGGACTGAGCGTTCAGCCGGTAACCAACCCGGAGACCGGCGGTTTCTGCAATCGGCCGGACCATTTACGCTAAAGCCGGGCGCAGTTAATGAGATCACCTTTGGTATGCCCTGGGCGCAGAGCCCGAGTAAAGGCGGAAACCTTGAATCGCTTGAACTTTTGTTTAACGCTGACGATAAGGCCCAGGCATTGTTTGATAACTGCTTTAAGCTGCTCGATGGTCCGGAAGCGCCTGATATGACCATACAGGAGCTTGACAATGAACTGATCTTTTATCTCACCAACGAAAAAGGCAGGTCAAACAACTACAGGCAATACAACAACGATTATGAGGAAACCGATATTTCAATCGTATCCGTTCCCACATCAACTATCAAGGCGCTGAGTGACCCTGACAAGAAGTACAGGTTTGAAGGTTATATTGTTTATCAGGTGCGTGATGCACAGGTGAGCTCTACAGATCTTTCTGATCCAACCAAGGCCATTGTGGTGTTTCAGTGCGACGTAGAAAATGGTGTGGGCAGATTGGTGAATTATGAGCAGGACAATACGATCGGTGCCTTTGTACCGCGCGTGAAGGTAGATGGTGCCGATCAGGGTATCAAAACTACTTTCAGAATTACGGAAGATGCTTTTGCCACCACAGAGAACCGCCGCCTGGTTAACAACAAACAGTATTATTTTGTGGCGGTAGCGTATGCGTTTAATGAATATCTGCCTTACGCACCAGATGTGTCTCCTTCCATTAACGAAGAAGAAAACAGCCTGGGACAGAAACGCCCTTACCTTGAAGGTCGTCTGATTAAAAGGGCCTCAGGTATACCTCACATTGCTGCTGTAGAGAAAGGCGGAACAGTTGTTCAGTCGGTATATGGTTATGGCCCAAAGATCACCAGGATAGAAGGTCAGGGTAATGGCGGCAACATGCTAACGCTTACCCGTCAGTCAGAAAATGACATTGTTAACAGTCCTAATGCTTTTGTACCTAATGTACAATATGAGAACGCACAGGGGCCGATAGACATTAAAGTGGTTGATCCCCTTAACGTGGTGAGCTCCGATTTTACGTTCAGGTTCATTAACCGCAGGGTAAATTATCCCAATCCTACCATTGGTCAAAATGCGATGATCCCTGATACCATTACCCCTGAGGAAGATTATTTTGGGATTCTTGGTAC
>JAEZDS010000190.1 GCA_023433205.1 Bacteroidota bacterium | reverse complement strand
GGGCAGTGGGCAGTGGGCAAAGTGGGCAGTGGGCAGAAACTAAACTTTTGCCACCTTTAAATAATGCACCTGAAGTTCATTGATGATCAATGCGACAAAATAAACGCCGGCGGGAAGATCCGCAGGTGGCTGCCACACTGCTTCGTATTTCTGAGGAGATAGTTGGTTTTCTGGCAGATCAGCTACGAGCGTGCCATGTATGTCGAACACACGTATTTTTATCCTGGAACTATTAAATACTCCATACCTGATGAGCAGTTTCCCTGAAAAAGGATTTGGAGAAACTGAGTAGATCATGCCCTTATCAAGATGCAGTTCGGAAGCACCCACAGCGCCATCAGCCATCACTGCAATATCCCAGGTGCCCTCATACTTTCCATCATTGTTAAGCGTTATGGGAATGATCCTGCCACTGGCATCATAAGTTCCAGATGTTTGCGAGGCTGCCGTATCGCCAGGTATACTTGTGTCACCGGCGAAATATAATTGTGTGATAATTGCAGGAAAACCTGGAGGTGTGATCTTAAAGTGAATGTGACGGGGTCGGTAGGTGCCGCCGTTAAGGTATTTACCAGGCAAAATTGTTTCGAAGGAATAAAATCCCTGTGTATTACTGGCAACAATTCCACGCAGATTAAATCCTGAATTGTCGTAAGCGCCTGCATCATTGGCGTGCCAGATTTCAATTACTGTACCCGGCACCACCGCGCTGCAGTCGAGTGTTTTTACCTGGCCGCTCAGTATAAGTCTGGTACCCGGCTCTGACGGTCCGGCCAGCTGTCCGTTCGTAACATGCGGGGCGTTAGCAGTGTAAAACGGACCTTGCCCATAATAATCCAGGGTGGTTGGAGTACAATTTGGCGCGGTATCTTCAGAGAACCCACTGCCCGACTTCAGCACATCGGGCAGCAGTGTGGCTGAAATAGTGCCGAGCACGGCATTGCGTAAAAACTGTCTGCGCGAATTTGTATTTTCCGAGCTCATCTGTTTGTGCTTTGTCTCACACTAATTTAGCACATTTCACAATGCAATCTGCAAATAAACTTATCTACCCACAGTCAGTTTTTGTCAGTGAAGCGCATCCAGCTTGGCTGATACAGTCATAACTTACTAAAACTATCTCAGTTAAATCCGAAAATTGCCGGAAACAGAAAAGTCACAACAATGCTCCACACAAAATAAACCGGGAGGTACCAGGCCATTGTTTCTGCTACTGCAGCATTGCCATAGAAACCCTTTTCAGTCTTTATTTGGGGGAGGTTCCTGAAAAACTTAACCGTTACCAACAAAAGGTGGATCAGCATCAATATATTTCCACCCATCACTGCAGTTCTGTTTGGTGTAAAACCCCACTCAGAGATCCTGAACAATATTGCAGAAAGCGCAATACAATTTACGGCAACTGTAACTATCGCTAAGGCCAATAATAACCAGGTTTCAACACGGCTTCTTGTTGCTCCTGCACTTTCGGCCAGCGAAAAGAATATAATCGCCATTACACCAATTAAAAGCGCATTAAAAACGATCAAAAACTCGCGGTCATTGTAAGGGTCGCTTCCAGAATAAACCATTGCAACGAGGTATACCAGCAACATCACAAATACCAAAGGACCAAAGATCCTGGCAATGACAGGAGATACTCTGCCTACCAAACGGGGATTATTGCGAATGAGATAAGTGCCGACAATCGGTACCGCCGGCGCCACAAATACTACCACGTTTTTGAAATACCATTCTGCAATATCAATTCCTATTACAGAAAAAAGGCCAAGTGTAATAGCTGACAATATTATTCCTGCTATTATCAGGAGCGCGCTGATCACCAACAGATCACCATTGTACTTTAAGAAACCAAGCCGGTCGCTAACTGTGCTTGATTTCCCCGGACTAAAAGCAAAGGCCAGCACACTCCACAAAAACAAAGGCAGGTGAATACAAGAAAGGATAATAACATCACTTTCACCCTTCGGCAGATAATTAATAAAGACGGCTGCCCCAAGCGTACAAAGAACAAGAAACAACAACTTGCTTCCCGGGAGCTTATTCTTCCACGCATAATACGCGCTCAGGGCAGGAAAAATAATAAAGCCCAGGTTACGGCTGTAAAAAATCTCTTCCTGAATCGGGAGCAGCATGGGCAACCTGGCAACACAACCGGCGATCAGCGCCGCTACTAACACAAATAACAATTCACTCGCAGAGCCTTTATTAATATCGCTTGTGTCATAATTCAGTCTGATCCTCCAGTAATCCAATAGTGTGTTATTTCCCGTTTGTGGGAACAATTCCTGAAAAGCGCGCCTGAACTGAGAACGGTTAGCACGATACAGATTTTCCAATTGTGAGGCATCGTTCTGATGCCGGCTGATCTCTTCTCTCATGATTTAAGTTTTTACATTTTTTGATTAATAAGCTAACATGTGGCAGGTCTAATCCCACAGCGTACCATCGAGTCCCAGCACCGTTCCCAGCCAGAGGGCGATTACATATCCGAGAATACTGATCAGCAGCGTAAAAACTTTGTTCCAGCCTCCTTCACGTCTCAGTTGATTTATATAATAGACCCAGGTACCTCCAGATGCGCCTGCCAGGGGAACAATAATTAGTGGTCGCAAATACCAGAATGGTGGCCAGGAAGGGTGAGGCTCACCGACACCTGATAAAAAGATCGCAATTAAGATCAGGGCGAGTACCGCGCCCTGGATTACACGCTTTAACATAGCGCGGGGAACCAACTTTTCGTTACTGATTTTCGTTTCTGTAGTCATGATTTTGTTTTTTAAGGATTAGATATTTTGCGAATTGGACCATCTTATTTTTCTTGTGAGCCCGCCTCCGCTGGCTGTTTTCGGGCAGACAGCACTGACAACAAAACTGAACTGCACATCAATAAAAATCCGGTGAAAAATAGTCCACTGTTAAATCGTGTTGGCACATAAGTCTCAAGTTCACTGAACAGGTCGCTCTGTGAAAATAAGTTCCAGCCGCCTGATTTACCTGAGATCAGCAAGAGATAATCCCACATAAATGAGAAGATACAAATCAACGCGCCAGTTATCATCATCATCCAGTGCCTGGATTCCACCCTGAACGTAGGATCAACTTTTGTTTGATGGATAATGTATAAGGATCCTGTTATCATAAGCAGGCACAGCAGGCAGGGCGCCCAAACAGGACCCACCCAGGGAGCAGGGATCAAAAAAAGAATATCCCAGGTACTTAATGACTGAGGCCAACTGATAAAAATCCAAAGAAAGACGTAATAGAAAAGATCCCATATTGCGAAGGCAAGTACAAAATAAGCGAAGCGTTGCAGCTTTGTGTTTCCGGCAATTATACCGCAGGCTACTAACATGATAATAGTGGCTGCTTCACGAAACACTTCTATTCTACCAATAAAAACCGGTATAGGTTGTAAGGGAAACCGAAATCCATCCGCATAATAAAGTTCACGCAGATATACTACTACAGCGCTTTCAAAAAGTCCCATAGCAACCGCGAAGATGCTCACCCAGACTATAGTTTTAGTGGTTGTATTCATTTGAAGATATTTTTTGGAGAGAACTGATCTTTTTATAAACGTAGAGCAGAAGCCAGAATCCTATAAAACCAAAAGCGCAATCGATCAGCTGATGAAAAAAAGGAATGCCCCGTATTGGTCCGCAAATAAATGCAAGCGAAAAAACGCCGAGGCAGGCAACCATGCCCATTGTCAGATTCATTTTATAACGAACCGGATCCAGATAAACCGGGACAAAAAAGAGCGTGATCACGCAGTGGCCAAATGCAAGCCAGTCAGTACCATAAAACATAAGTTCAGGCGTTTTGTCAGCAGCAGCAGCCACTTCACTGATCCAATTCGCTAAAAAGCTGGGGAAAAATTCATTGTGGTCAGCTAAAAAATCTATTTCCCATCTGAGAGGGAATGCCGTAACACCACTTAACAAAAGCAGAAAAATAAAAACCAGCAGAAGAGATCTGATCTTCTTCTTCTCACGACTATTTTCAAAAGCACTTTGCATCCCAAAGTAATTAATCAAATTTTTTTACCTGCTGTTCCTCAATAATTTTTCAAGCGCCTCAAGATGTTCTTCAAAAGCTTTAACACCAATTTTAGTAGCGCTGTAGGTTGTGGAAGTTTTTTTACCTACGAATTCCTTTTTTATGTGGATATAACCCTCTTTTTCGAGTGCTGCGGAGTGGCTTGCCAGGTTGCCGTCAGTGATCTTCAGCAGATCTTTTAAAGTATTAAAATCAACACTGTCGTTCACCATCAGCACACTCATAATACCAAGCCTGACCCTGCTCTCGAAAGCTTTTTTTAATTTATGTATGTTCGGAACGGCCATTATTTCACTGCTTTCTGTCATATCTCAGCCACATATAGGTGCCGTAACAAATATGCAGTAAACCAAAACCCAGGGTCCACAGCACAAGTCCATAATTTACAAACACTGCAGCGGCCAAACCAAGCAATATCTGCAGACAGCCCAGGTAGCGCAGTTCAGAGATGGTATAGTTACCCGCGTTTACAAGCGCCAGACCATAAAACACCAGCGAAAGTGGCGCGAGAAGTCCGATCAATCCTTCCTGCATGATAATCAGCATTAGCAGGCCGCCGGCAACCAAAGGCACCGACATGTTCAGTAACAACCGTTTGGAAACCGCATTCCACAGGCTCTCGCCTCTGTTTTTGGCCTTGCGACCTGAAAGCAGGATGGCGCTGCCAATAGCCAGTACAAGAATTGCCAAAGCAAGCAGGATCACATTTGAGAGATTGCCGGCCCCATAACGATAATAAAGTTCATCGGGATTAAATCGCAGGAGATTGTTTGCGATTGCCGCACCGGCTAAGGCATATAGTCCTGCCATAATTCCTGCCCATCCTGAAAGAGAAAGGAATTTTGAGGACCTTTCCATCATGGTACGGATCTCCGAAAGATCACGCCTGTAGTTTTGTTCGTCTTTCATCAGAAAGTACTTTTAACCGCAAAGTAACATAAAATATTATGCGAATGCAAATAAAATTAACTGAACCCGAAATACTAAGCTAAATACTAAGAGGTTACGCAGAGGAACATATATAGTTAGATCCAAAACAGCGAACACATAGAGGGCAAGGGGCAAATACTAAATACAACGGCAATAAGTAAATACTAAATGTCTCAGAATCACAACAGTTATTACTGATTACTGCGGCTGCCTACTGCGCACGGCCACCGATGGGTTACACCATAACTCTGTCCTGGTTCCTGCCGTCCTGGTTCCTGGCTCCCCCTAGGGTTACACCATAACCGTCCTGGTTCCTGCATCCCATGAGGGTTACACCATAACTCTGTCCTGGTTCCTGCCGTCCTGGTTCCTGG
>JAEZDS010000183.1 GCA_023433205.1 Bacteroidota bacterium | reverse complement strand
AATCACTATTGTCCGACTAAAATACAGGAAAATTTAAAAGGGAGAGCTTAAAAAAGCCCTCCCTTTTTGGTAATGTTGCAATTACTACAAAGCGACTTTACCATGAGCAAAACTAAAAAATCTACCGGACAGCCGATTCTTTCTCAAATTCTTTCTTGTATTCCTTCTGATATCATTAGAGATGTCAGTTACAAGCGTCGTGCCGACCGTTACTATAAGCGGCTTCCACTAAAGACACACCTTACGAGTCTGTTGTATGGGGTTTTTAGCTATTGTAACGGCCTTCGGGAGATATGTGAAGGCATGCTGGCATGTGAAGGAAAGCTAACGCACCTGGGTCTGTCCAAAGCGCCCGCGCGCAGCACGCTATCCGACGCGAATCGTGACCGTAACTATTTGATTTTTCAGGATATATACTTCGCCTTAGTGGAAAAGTACCATAGTTTTATCTCGGACAGCCGGTTAAAAGGGCTGAGCATCCGGAATCTAAAAATCATTGATAGCTCCACGATACAGTTGTTCAGTGAGATATTGCGAGGTGTGGGCCGTAACCCGCAGGAAAGCTCACGAAAAAAAGGTGGGATTAAAGTTCATGCTTTGATGGATGCCTTCAGTGGGATTAGTGAGTTTGTCCGTATTACAGCAGCAAGAGAAGCAGACCGGAATTTTCTGTATCACTTGAAACTACACGCACGAAGTTGGATCGTGTTTGATAAAGGGTACAATGCCTATAATCAATTTGCCAAATGGACAAAGCAACAGGTATGGTTTGTAACCCGAATGAAAGACAACGCTGTTTTTCATGTTACCAAGGTGATCACCGACAATACCAGGAAGCGAAAAGCGAAAGGAGTACTGAAGGAGCAGTACGTCACAATTGGATATAAAGATGACGAAAAAGAGAAACACCGCCTGAAATTAAGGCGCATTACATTTAAAGCAGACGATGGAAAAATCTACATATTCATCACCAACAACTTTGTTCGCCCGGCTGAAGAGATCGCTACCATTTATAAGCGTCGCTGGATGATTGAACTTCTCTTCAAACAAATCAAGCAGAACTTCCCGCTTAAATATTTCTGGGGAGAAAACGAAAATGCAATTAAGATGCAGGTTTACAGCGTTCTTATCGCGCAACTCCTAATGGTGGTCATCAGAAAAAAGTCTGCAACCAAGAAATCCTTCTCAAATATGATCACGGTCATTAGATTGCATTTGATGAGCTATGTCGCTCTGTTCGAGTTCATCAAGGATACCTATAAGGCATGGCAAAAGGAAAAAGAAATGTTACTATTTACAGGTTAAGTTATTTCGCAGAACTACCCTGAACTTTAAAGGGCACTCAATTCACCTGCAGCCTTCATCATAGAAAGAGTTTCACAGATTTGAACTAAATTTACCCGGACAACAATGATATTAAATCCAATTCCTCATCTGATATTTTTTCATCTATTGGTTCTGACCACACCCTTAGAGATGCCGAATCAACATAAAAAAGAGGAGGATTAAAATAAAGCTCGCCATCCGCACCTACGAACTTTGAACCAATTGAGATCAGGAGCCGACACCACAGTGTTGATATGATTTGAAGCAAAATCTCAAATTTAGGCCCGAATGGTAAAGTTAAGCGACATCTAATTGCCCTTCAAGATATATTCTGAATACACCCTTATTTTTCTCCCCACATGAAACGAATACGATTTTATGACGCCCCTCATCAAAATAGTATTTTACTGTTAATTCTGTCTCAGGCGACAAGTAGCTGTCATAATCCTGCATTTTAGTGAATCCGAAATCATTCATTAAATTCTCAAATTCATCTTCATCTAAAACTTTTTTCAAATGAGTAACAGATTTAAAATCCGTAATACTAATCCCTTCTACAAAAAAACTATAGTAGGATTCTTCAGCTCCTAAAAACAACTCTGTCCTCTCACTATGTAGTTTTTTGAATTTCACAACTCCACTATAAACCCTTGTTCTAATAATTCAGAAATTGAAACTGGTGTCTTGTATTGACGGCCCTCGCCAATGGCCCCGAACCAGGGGATAGATTTCCCTCTCTTCACACCTTTTATCTCTTTAACCACTTTATACTTTTTATATGGCATTTCACTCAAATAGTTTTGAGGCAAAGCTCTTGATTCAAAAGAACTCCCTTTGTCTGCAGCAAATTTCCCATCATCAACAAATTTACTATTTACGATCCTACCACCATACCTGTCGATTTCATGACCAACTTGTAAGTTTATAATCTCTACGTTAATGAAGCCATCATTCGGGGGCCAATTCCTGTTAATAGTATGCGTGTTCACCAAATTCTCCAAACCAACCCAGTTCTCATTTCTGAAAAGATCCCAGGCTTGCTCACCTAAATTAGCATTACCAGCAAACTCAGGCACGCTCTTTAAGAATTCATCCTTTTTAACTCCCCTTGCAAGTAGTCCTCCAAAAACCAACACCTCCTCCGGATCATCCAGCACCTTCTGCCGGAAATTCCCATCATCATAACACTTCTTTACAAACTCTGTGCGTTTAGGGGCAGGTAGCTCTTCGGTATTTTTCCAGATGCGGGCTTGCGCGGCGGTGACGGGCAGGTTGGCGCTGCCTTCGTCGGCTATAAGCTTTTTGGTGATTGTAGGGTTGCTGTTGATCCTGCTCACAAGGGCCGCGTCAACGAGGCTGGGTTCGAGACCAAAAAAAGCGCTCATGTGGCCGATGTCGGGGTCAATGGCTTTGGTGACACCACCTTCTAAAAGTAGTTTGCTTCCTTTGTTGATACTCGTGAGTGCATCGCCGGTATTGCTGATAAGCCGTTTGGCGCCGCTCAAACTGCCAGGCAGAAAAAAACTGGCCGAGGCCATAAACATCTCAAGGGTCTGGTCAGTGGCGGCGAAATAAGCCACAGAAAGAGCGTCGGGAATACAGTCCAGCGCCACAAACGACAATAATAACGAGGATGCGCCAAGCACATCGGCGATCACATCAGAGTTTTCGTTCGCGGGGCATGTTCCCGCGTTGATGTCGGAGGGAATGGCTGCGTTCGCCACCAGCGCGTCAATCTGATTACCGGGGTAAAGCGAACCGTAATTCTCTTTCAGGTGTTTCAGCGCCGCGGCCTGCGTTAGTTCTTTGTTCTGGAGGTAAGCCTCTTTAAAATGGACCTCCGCCTCATCGAACTCCGGCGCGCGTGCGGCTTTGAGATAAGCAAGCTTCTGTTTCAGTCTCAGTTGCACAATATCTCCCTTTAATGTTGTATAGTTTCCCAAACCTGAAACACCTCCGGTTGAGCCTCCGGCACTGCCAATCAGGCTTTGAATAGCAATGATTTCGCTCCTGTACCCGGCCAGTATATCAAAGGCCTTGTCGATCTTAAAGATGTGGTAGTACATCTGCTCCCGGCCTTTTACCGTTTGCCCTTTGTTAAGATAAGTGGTAGTAAGCATACCATTGACCTTGGCCACCTGGTAGCAGATAGTTAGCGGCTTGGGAATATTCTTAAACAAATTATTAAAACGGAAAAAAGTACCTGTGGTGTAAGTGCCTCCATTGTTGTTACCTGCAAAAGCGATGTCGGCATTGCTGAGCCATTCGCCATTGACCTGTTTTACAAGCAGTGTTATTCCATCCTTCCCGCTTATGGGGTCGCTCATCTTCAGATACAAGGCAATGATCAGCTGGCCGGAGTTGTTTTCGAAGTTTGATGTAGCGGCATCGCGAAAAACATTAAGGCTGTCGTGCGGCAAAAAATAACTGAGTGATTTGGTGAGGAACAGGTATCTGATCCCCATTTTCTTGTACAACATGCGACAACGCACCTCCATATCTCTTTCAGTGCAGCTATTGAGACTGTTGTTAAGATTAATGATGTGGCGCCCGGTTAAATTGTTTGGATCGATGTTCAGGTTGATGCCGGTGTTTCCGCTGTTGCTGCTACTTCCCTGATTAAACCCGGTTTCAGAATTGCCAAAAAGCAGAAGGTTGCCGGAGATCTGCATGGTGATATCGTTCACATCTTTGTGCCACTTAGCCGCGCGGGCTGCGGTTGTATTGGCCGCATACATATTGTAATTTGTGATTGAATGCTCTTCACAACGTGGATGGCCGGCCATGATCCTTTCATAATCATAACCGGCCTGCAGCAGCACCCCGTTAATGGTTGAGGGATACTCACCGAGGTTCCCAACGTTTTGTGACTGCGCATCCAGTACCGCTGTATAGTTTGAATCAAGCTTTTCGGTTTCTGCCAGGGGCAACCGGCATGAGCGCAGGTCGGCGGTGGCGGATGTGCGGTACTTTACCAGATCGCTGAGCACACCTTCATCAAGCACACTGAACTCCCCGGTGATGGTGCGTTTATTAACGTTTACCGGACTGACAACTGTTTTATAGATCTTAAAAAGATGTTCACTCAATCCTCCGAGCCTGTCAATGGATGAGTCCTCTACAGTGAAATGAAGTTTTACGTTGTTTACCTTTTCAAAGCTTGTGTGCCTGGCACGCAACGCAGGTGACAAGGGTTCGAAGAGCACGTCGGCAATACGGTCGGTGGCAAGATCATGTAACTCCTTTTCACTGAGTTGTTGTGAAAATGCAGAATGCAGGAGTACAAGGAATAACAGTGTGAACCTTAATGTACGCATGTTTTTTGGGTGCAGCACGAATGTAGGCTCATCACAGGACAAAAACCAAATTTCTGTCGTGCTTTTTCTACATTTTTATACCGACAGCGTACTTCTGACGACGAACGTAACGGTTTTGTCTTCGAAAATGGATGTTGTCTTTATTAACGCTGCGTTTAACGTCAGCCTGATAAACCTTAAATCAGGAAAACTTAAAGGATCTGAACACAATAGGTGCCTTTGATGTATTGCAGGCAATTCGCGCTTTCAATTACTAATTCCGGCAACAGGCAACTGCAATTGATATTAAGACTTCTTTAATTCGCCCCGGCTGCCTTCTCCTTTTTTAACACCCCCAGCTCTTTACCCACTTTTATAAATGCTGCAATGGCTTTATCAATATGCGACTTTTCGTGAGCGGCACTTAACTGCACTCTGATACGCGCCTTTTCTTTTGGCACAACTGGGAAAAAGAATCCTATTACATAGATCCCTTCCTGCAAAAGTTTGTCGGCGAAGGTCTGAGATAGTTTTGCATCATATAACATCACCGGCACAATGGCGCTGTCGCCTTCGCGGATGTCGAAACCGGCTTCGCGGATGCCCTTTTTAAAGTAATTGATGTTTTCTTCAAGTTTGTCGCGCAGCGCTGTGGTTTCACTTAGCAGATCAAAAACAGCAATACTGGCTCCGGTAATAACCGGAGAGAGTGAATTACTGAAGAGATAAGGTCTTGAGCGCTGACGCAGCATATCAATGATCTCTTTGCGGCCCGAGGTAAATCCGCCCATTGCTCCTCCCAGCGCCTTTCCAAGGGTTCCGGTAATTATGTCAACACGGCCCATCACGTTGTTGTATTCAATACTTCCTCTGCCGGTTCTACCAATAAAGCCGGTGGCATGGCTTTCGTCAACCATCACCAGGGCATTGTATTTATCGGCCAGATCACATATCTTATCAAGTGGCGCCACAAATCCGTCCATACTAAAAACACCGTCTGTCACAATAATTCTCCTGCGCTGCGCCTGCGATTTTTTCAGCTGCTCTTCCAGGTCGGCCATATCACAATTTTTGTAGCGGTACCTGTGTGCTTTACAAAGACGCACACCATCAATGATACTTGCATGGTTCAACTCATCGCTGATGATCGCATCATTGTCGTCGAACAGGGGCTCAAATACACCTCCGTTGGCATCAAAGGCGGCAGCATATAAAATGGTGTCGTCGGTCTGCAAAAATCCGCTGATCTTTTTTTCGAGCGTTTTGTGTATGTCCTGAGTACCACAGATAAAACGTACACTACTCATGCCATACCCATGCGTATCGAGGGTCTTTTTGGCTGCCTCAATTACTTTGGGGTGACTTGACAGCCCCAGGTAGTTGTTTGAACAGAAGATGATCACCTCCCTGTCATTCACCTTTACCACCGCGTCCATAGGACTGCTGATGATACGCTCGCGTTTATATAGTCCGTTGCTCTCTATCTCTTTTAACTGACCCTGAAGGTGCTGCTCTAAATCTCCGTACATAACAAGTGTATTTTTATAACTCACAAAAATAATGATAATGCGGCGCTTTAAAATGTATAATTTGGCCAGCACCCATGAAGGCGGCAAAACTTTATATTCTACTGCAGCTCTTCTGCGCGCAAGGTTGGGGCCAGACCGGGCCGGCCGGAGTGGGCAGCAGTAGTAACAATGTATTATGGCTGAAGGCAGATGCAGGAACATCTTCAACCACAAACAATACCAGCATCAGCTTCTGGAACGATCAGTCAGGAAACGGAGTAGATGTTACACAAAGTGTTACCGCCCAGCAGCCTTCCTTCGCCACCAATGTAATGAACGGCTTTCCGGGTGTACATTTCGACAATGTGAACAGCAACAATTTAAACGATAAGATGATCGGTCCAGATTCACCTCTGCTCGACAATACAACTGGTTATACATTTTTTATGGTGAACCGGCCCCAGTTCATTGACGGCAACGCCAGGGTAATTATTTCAAAACGTACTGGCGTAGCCATAAACCAATCGTTTATGCATTTTTATTACACTTCGGGCAGACTTTTCACCGACATACAAACCAACAACGACAGATACAACACCATTTTCACCTTCTCTGCCAACAATAATTATCTTATCTGCCAGCAGTATAATGGCTCACTCGCGGCATTGGTGAGGTGCAGAACATATGTGCAGGGAGGGATTGATATCACCGCCGGAGAAACAAGCACACTTGTACCAGACAATGCCTCGCCGCTGGTAATAGGATCAACCGACGCCACAGATCCCAGGCCATTTGGGGGTTATATCAATGAAGTGATACTGTACCGCAACACACTTATTGAGGCTCAGAGGATAATAGTTGACAATTATCTTGCAGCCAAGTACGGCATCACACTTTCAGCCAATGACAGGTATGCTGGTGATGAAACAGCGAATGGAAACTACGATTTTGAGGTAGCAGGAGTTGGCAAAGAAAGTGATGGCGCCAATATGGCCTTTGCCTCGTCGGTAAGTGGTGGACTAGGTTTAACGGTAAACAGCGGCCTCGACAATGGCGATTACCTGCTGGCTGGTCACGCCACTTCAACCAACGACGCCACAGCCAGTGATGTGGGCGGCATGACCGGCTCGTTAAATGCCCGCTGGCAAAGAGTCTGGTACTTTGATGTGTCAAATGCCGGCGCTAATATAAATGCCGATATTTTATTTGACATGAGTGATGGCGGTATAAATGGCTGGGTACCCGGAGTTCTCTCCAATTACGTTCTATTATTCCGTGCAGGTCAAAGCGGTAACTGGACAGAGTTGGGCACCGCCAGTTCAATAAACGGTGATCAGGTGAATTTTGCAGGCGTTACTTTTACTACTGATGGATACTATACAATTGGCACCCGGAATAATAATGCCAGCTCCCTGCCGGTAACATTATTGAGCTTTAACGCGGAGCCTGAGCATAAATACGTAAACATAACCTGGAGAACCGCGATGGAAAAGAACCTTTCTGTCTTCGCGGTGCAACGCGCAGCAGACGGCCTCATTTTTGAAACCATAGATGAAGTGCTTCCAAAGGGACCATTATATAATTACGCAATTGCTGATAAAGATCCCTTGCCTGGCCTCTCGTACTACAGGCTGATTTGCCGCGAACCCGGTGACTCAACTGTTTCAGCCCTGGTACCCGTAAATTATGCGCAGCGTGCAGGTAAGGTCTATCCCAATCCTGCCAACATCAGCATCACAGTAGGCGCCTCTGTAAGTTCGCCCGTTACTGAAGTAGTGCTGTATAACGATAGTGGAAGCCGGGTTTTTTATGCAAGCCGCGAGCAAAAACATGCCACCGGCAGCTGGCAGTTAGTACTTCCTCTTTTGCAGACAGGCAAATATTCCCTGGTAAAAAAACATGGCTCAACCACCACCACCGAGCCATTGATCATCAGTCGCTGAGTGGCTTTGCCGCTAAATTGTGTCCCCTTGTCAACTCCCAAGGTGGTGACCAGATTTAGGGTAACCGGATGTTGTATTCCTGTGTTGTTCCTGTGTTCCGTATGTTCCTGTGCTGTTAGATATGGGATTGAATACCGAACTACCTTACCAGTTATCGCGAAACATCTGCGCCCACGCTTCAGCGCTCTCTACGAGCTCCGCCCTGGCGAGTCATCGCCATGCCCGGAACCAGAGACCCACTCTGCGAGATCTAACGATTACACTCCCCTACGCCAAACCTTCACCAAATGATCTTACCTTTGCCTCACTATGAACGATTTTATTATCTCAGGAATACAGCAGGTAGGAATTGGTGTGCCGGATGTAAGGGCAGGATTTAGCTGGTACAACAAAAACTTTGGCATGGACATCCCCATTTTTGAAGAAGCGGCAGAAGCAAAATTAATGTTGCCCTACACCGGCGGAAAACCGCACAAACGCCACGCCATTCTGGCCATTAACCTGAAAGGCGGAGGTGGCTTCGAGATCTGGCAGTACACAAGCCGTACACCACAGCCGCCGGCCTTTTCGCCGGTAGCCGGAGACCTTGGCCTTTACTGCGCCAAGATCAAAAGCGATAATGTGCAGGCAACATTTAATTTCCTTAAGTCCAGGAATGCAGAAATAACCGGGAATCTGCTCACAAACCCTGCCGGTACAAAACATTTTTTTGTAAAAGACCTGTATGGAAATTTGTTTGAGATCATTGAGGACGATACCTGGTTTGGCAAAGGCACCTTAAATACCGGCGGACCCGTTGGTATGATCATCGGCGTAAGTAATTTACCGAAATCAAAAAACTTTTACGCCAATGTACTTGGCTACGACAAAGTGCTGTACGAAGGTGAAGGCGCTTATAAAGATCTGGCTTCACTTCCCGGCGGAAACAAAGTTTTCAGAAGGGCCATTCTCACGCACAGCGAAAAACGTAAAGGACCTTTTTCTGAATTGTTCGGGCAGAGTTATATCGAGCTTATTGAAGCCACAGAATATTCCCCCCGCAAGATCTTTGAGAACAGACTTTGGGGAGACCTGGGTTTTATCCATTTATGTTTCGACATCAAAAACATGAAAGCCCTTCAGCAAAAGTGCGAATCGCTTGGCCATCCCTTTACTGTGGATGGTGGCGCCGGATTTGAAATGGGAGAAGCGGCTGGCCATTTTACCTATATTGAAGATCCGGATGGCGCGCTGATAGAATTTGTAGAAACACGAAAAATTCCAATCCTAAAAAAGCTGGGCTGGTATCTCGATCTTTCGAAACGTGATCCGGCAAAACCATTGCCCAAATTGATGTTAAAAGCGCTTTCATTTAACCGAAAAAAAGCCTGAGGCTGGCCATATACCAGGAAAGACCATATTTTTTGAGTACCTTTACAGGCTTGGCCCGGATCGGAAATATCCAGCTACCTGAGTTCCCTCTGTTGCTCGCCCCTATGGAAGACGTGAGTGATCCGCCCTTCCGTTATGTGTGCAAAAAATATGGTGCCGATCTTATGTACACTGAGTTTATCAGCAGTGAAGGCCTGATCCGCGATGCCATTAAAAGCCGCAAAAAGCTTGATATTTTCGACTACGAAAAACCCATAGGTATTCAGATATTTGGCGGCGATGAAGAGGCCATGGCCATGTCGGCCAAAATTGTGGATGCTACCAATCCCGACCTGGTGGACATCAATTTCGGTTGTCCGGTAAAAAAGGTGGTATGTAAGGGCGCCGGTGCAGGAGTACTGAAGGATGTGGACCTGATGGTAAGACTTACAAAGGCGGTGATCAAAAGCACTAGTCTGCCGGTTACTGTTAAAACCCGCTTGGGCTGGGATGAGAGCAGCATTAACATTATGGAAGTGGCTGAGCGTTTGCAGGACATAGGTGTGCAGGCTTTAACGATACATGGCCGTACCCGCGCGCAGATGTATAAGGGTGAAGCAAACTGGAAATACATTGCAGAAGTAAAAAACAACCCCAGGATCAAAATTCCAATCTTCGGTAACGGCGATATTAATTCACCGGAAAAAGCGCTTGAATACCGCAACCGGTATGGTGTTGATGGCATTATGATCGGCCGAGCCGCTATTGGGTACCCCTGGATCTTTAATGAGATCAAACATTTTTTTGAAACCGGTGCGCACCTCCCTCATCCTAACATGGAAAATCGTGTAGAGGTATGTAAAACACATATCCTTAAATCTGACA
>JAEZDS010000154.1 GCA_023433205.1 Bacteroidota bacterium | reverse complement strand
GGTATTGTGCTGCGCATAGGCATAGGCAGCTCCTGACAGATAGATCCCGTAATTGGTGCCGTTATTGTTAATGTCTGATATTACATTGTTCTTTACAACGTTTGGAGCCGTCTGGCTGGCGTCAGCGTTCAAATAAATGCAGTAAGTGGCGCTCGAATTGTTTGTAATGCCATTGTACAGATTTCTGATGTGATTGCCTTCGATCAATCCATTGGCCGTGCTGCCTGTGCTAAGGTACATGGCATAAGTAGTGGAGACAGAAGTGCGGTTCAGGCGGTCAACAATATTACCCTTTGCTACCGAATTCAGACATTGCAGATTGTAAAATCCGTAAAGACGAAAATCGCGGATCACTGAATTGTGCACTTCATTGCCCACATTGGCATTTGTGCCGGCAAATACAGTGCTGTAATATCCACCAATCATGGTGCAGGTCGACACTATATTATAGCTGCCCCCGTCATTGCCGGTTGCCGATGCGCTTACACTTGTGCCGCTAATTGAGAATGGAGACAAAAAAGTGCCTGTTCCGGTCATCGAAGCTTCAAACAAACAATCATTAAAGTTATTGTTGTTGGCACCATTCCATAAGTGACAGGTTAGTCCATTGGTATTGTGCGTTGCTTCAACATGAAGGTTGTTAAAGGTCATGTGATCGGCACCTGACAATAACAGCGTATGGCGTAAAGTTGTGGTGGTAGCATTGTAGGAAAGTGTACACCCGTTGCCATTAATTACAACAGAGTTGCTTGCCGATACCCCTGGTGCCTGCGTAAATTCAACTTGTTCAATATATGGACCAGAACCCGCAGCTACGTTTACAATTACTGCACCGCTCACTCCGTTAGAGTTTAGGTCGGTGGCAAGTGCTGTGAAACTTGTGTAGTTAGTAGCGGAAGCCGGACTAGTATCGTCAATCGTGTAAATTCCACTGAGCTGTGCATTCATCTGAAAAGCAGCGACTGTGCCTGCTATAAGGAACTTGTACATTTTTTTCATAGTTAGCTAATTAATTTACTGGTTCAATTCAAAGTTATACAAATGAGAAATTTATATTGTATTAAAACTGAAGTGATTGCAATAAAAAATAAAATGCAGTTTATTTTTCGTGTCTTCATTTTGTTTGTTCTGATTAATTTTATTGTGTAATGATTAACTTATATGATCACAGGATCCTTTGTTTGCGGGCATTCCGGAGTATTCACAATTTTTTATTTTGTTTCACAATTTACCCGGTAAAAGCTGCGGGATAGTAAACGTTAAAAAAAGCAATTGACAAAAGTCATTTGTGCTGTGAAAAAAAAGCTTTGCATCTTTACAATTAAATCAGAGCTGCCTGCTTTATGGAATTCATCGACTATTATAAAATACTGGAACTCGGTAAAAATGCAAGTGAGGCCGAAATAAAAAAGGCATATCGAAAACTTGCGCGAAAATATCATCCGGATCTTAATCCAAACGACGCGAACGCTAAAAAGAAATTTCAGCAGATCAACGAAGCCAATGAAGTATTAAGTGATCCGGTAAAACGAAAAAAATATGACCAGTACGGCAAGGACTGGCAGCATGCCGAGGCCTTCGAGCAGCAAAAACAGCAGCGGGGCGGCGGCACATATAGCGGTGGAGGTTACCAGCAGCAATATGATTTTGGAGGAGAAGGCGACTTTTCTGATTTTTTTGAATCCATGTTTGGCGGAGGGGGAGGCCGAAGAGGTGGTGGCGCTGTAAAATTCAGAGGACAGGATTTTAACGCCGAGCTGCAGCTCGATTTGCGGGAGGTGTATACCACACATCAGCGCACATTAACAGTTGGAGAAAAAAATATCCGTCTCACCATTCCTGCAGGTGTTGCGAACGGCCAAACAATTAAGATCGCCGGACATGGTGGTCCGGGCGCGAATGGCGGGCCACCGGGAGACCTGTACATTACCTTTAGAATCAGCGAGTCGGGACCCTTCCGCCGCGAAGGTAACGATCTGTTCAGCACGCATGATCTCGATCTTTATACAGCGGTGCTGGGGGGTGAAACCACAGTGCAAACTTTTGACGGTAAAGTAAAACTCAAGGTTAGTGCAGGCACCCAGAACGGTGCTAAAATTAAACTAAGGGGCAAGGGATTTCCGGTGTATAAAAAAGAAGGACAGTTTGGCGACCTGTTTGTGACCTATAGTATTCAGATCCCGACAAACCTGAATGAGGAAGAAAAAAAGTTGTTTCAGCAGTTAGCAGATAAACGCCATGGAAAATGATAAACTAATAAGCCTTACCACAGTGGTTGAATCCTATAAGGTTGACCGGCATTTTCTAAGTTCTTTGCAGGAATTTGGTCTGCTGAATGTAATTATTGTGGAAAATACGCCCTGTATCGATCTTGAGAGCCTGGGGGATGTGGAAAAAATGATCAGGATGCACTATGAGCTGGATATCAATCTGGCAGGGATTGACGCCATCTGCAATCTGCTTGTTAAGATCAAGGAAATGCAGGAAGAGCTGAACCGGTTGCGGCGACTCTGAGCATAAATTTTAACGAAAATATGGCCCAACCTTAAAAGGACACTTTGCGTATGGTTTAGAAAAGGAAGGCAGTCTGCAAAGACTGGCATGAAAGTTGAGATTCAAAACCAAACACATTACCAATGGACGCCACATTAAATCCACAAAACCAGGAGCAGCAGCCAATGATGCCCCAGGACCTTGCCGGCGAAAAGTCGGAACTGATGCAGTATTTTGAAAATCAGGTACATGACATGTACTGGGCTTATAAAGATCTCCTGAAGGCGATCTTTGACACTGAAGAAAACTGAGCAGGGATGCGACCCTCTGCGGCGCATTTTCGTTGTTTTTTAAGCAGGTAGTTTTCCCGCTCAGGTGTTTTACTATCATTCATTTTGCCAACCGGTGTTGTTAACCTATGGCCGGTTAATAAGTTAACTCAGGACTCGCATTTCGCCCGGGAGGATGTTCTATGTTTGGTTTTGCCATGATTGAGGATACCTACCAGATATTAAAGCAGATCAAACAAAGCCCGAAGTTTACCGAAGGATTTAACACCTCCGTTAAAGGTTGTCGCTGCGAACGTTGTGTTATTTCACGTTACCGTCATACCAGCGATCCGGAATTGATTGATACCTCCCATAGTTATTGGCAATATCTCAGTTACTGTATCTCGCAGGTGAGTCTAAATGGACTGTGGCTTGAGTTCGGCGTGGGCAAAGGCTCAACCATTGATTTTATTGCCGGTAAAGCACATGGCCGGAAAGTGATAGGTTTTGATAGTTTTGAAGGTTATCCCGAAGACTGGAAGATGAGCGACACACTTTCGTACCTGCAGGGTGAGCAAACACTTAACGGCACAATGCCTCCGCTGAAAAGCAGGAATGTGGTGCTGGTTCGCGGAAGATTTGAAGATACACTCCCTGACTTTCTTGCACGCAATAATTCCAGCATCTGCGCTTTTGTACATATTGACTGCGCTTTATACAGTTCTACTCTTTTTGTGCTTGAATCATTGCACCAACATAAAAAACTGGTGAAAGGCACGGTGCTGCTTTTCGACGAGTTGTACAATTACCAGTACTTCTACGAACATGAGTTCAGGGCCTTCTCTGAATTCTTTTCGAAAAGCGGTTTGGCATATGAATGGCTGGCGCACACTGAAAGTCCGGTAGTGTGGAATGGCAATCAGGCGGCGATTGTTATTCGGTGATAGGTCGCTATTGTCAACAACATAGGATCATAGGGCACATAGAGTTTCACTTAGACTTGTGTGTTCAGCCTATGTGCCCTGGTTCTTTAATATTGTGGTTCTGAAAAATTACGCTTCTACCTCCGTTACAATACTTGGGAAGATCCTCACGTTGTTATTCTCTTCACGACGGAACTGATAAGTGTATTTGTAATGGCTCTCGAGGCCCGACTTGTTCGGCAGACCATTGATCATCATGATGTTCCTGTTCCTGGCAAACCTTAACAACTCGCGCAGGTAGTGCGCTGAGATCTGTCCAACCTCATCAATGATACAGTGAACCTTGAAGTCTTTACTGCTGCGGTGCGACGATTCTTTGATAAACACGTGTAGCAGGGTAATATAAATGATGGCTTTCACAAGAATATCCGTGCCTGTGCTGCCAATGCTGTCGATCTTGTGGGTCCAGCCGGTCTCGTTCATGCCTTCCTTGATATTGAACTTCAGTTCAAAGAGGTCCTGCAGCCTTATCTCCTCCTGTTCCTGCTCCTTGATGGCGGTACGCAATTGCTCAAGCAACTTCACCGCGCGGCCGCTGATCTCTCGTTTCTGCCCTGTAGCAAAATCAGTATTGAATAGTCCTTCATTATATACCAGTCCATTCTCTTCGCGGAATTCCTGGATGCGTTTTAATAAACGGTACACTTTATTATCCGACTCCTCAAGACGGATCTTTATAAACTCGATCAGCTTGCTTTCCTCAAACTCCGCCTTTTTAAAATCTTCAGCTATCAGTTCAATAATGTGCTGGATCTTCTCTTTCTGGCCGCTTAACTCTTTTACCTTGGTGGCAATACTGTCGGTTACAAGCCCTATTTGCGTAGCGGTTTCCGCAATTGAAAGTTCAATTTTGTTCTCGTTGATAAAGGAGCGCAGGTTTTGGGCAAAACGCTCGAATTCGCCCTGACTGGCATCGTTGCGGATCACAAAATTAAAGTGGTTTTCGAGCCTGAACTTGCCGGCGAATTCATTTACGTAGCGCTGAAAGGCGCCGTACTCTTCGTTGAAGTGAGAATCGTTTTTGAGCAGCTGTGTACACAGGTCCATAATGTTATAATTGGTACGCCGGGCTTCAGCGCGCTCAATTATGTCGGCATATTTGGTGTACACCGGCGTTTCCCTGAAGTTATTACTGTAAAAGTTTATGCCATTGTTGAATTCAATAAGCTCCTCATCAAAAGTGCGTTTTTGCTTGTTCAGCTCCATGCGTTTCATGTTGAACTTCCGGGTAGCCTCTTCAAGCTCTGCGGTGAGATCATTGTTGTTTTTTACAAAATCCTCCTTTTTCTGGATCAGGTCAGGAAGTTTGTCGAAGATCTCACGCTTATCCTTCATGTAATCGCTGATGATCTGCGCGTACTGTTCTATCTGCCTGAGAGCTTCCTGCAATTCTTTCATCCTTGCCTCAACGCTCTTCAGCTGTTTTGCGTCAACGCCTTTGCTCTTAAAATTGGTCTCTTTTTCTTTGGCAAGCTCTTCGTCCTTTTTTTCAAATTCTTTTACCCGGTTCTTTTTCTCAACCTCAAGTTCTGAGATCTCCATCTCCTGTTTTTGTTTGAGTTCCGCCAGACGTTCATCATTGTAGGCCTTCAGTCTGTCGAGCTGAGTGTTGAAGTCATTCAGCAGCATGTTCTTTTTCTTGTTAAGAATACTCAGCTCCTCTTCAATGATGTTGAGGCGCTGCCTGTTGCCGCTCATGCTCTGCTCTATTTCCTTGTTGGCCCTGCTGTTCCACTCTTCAAGCTCATCAGCAAGCTTTTTCTCGCGTTTGTCGGCAAGTTCAAGAGAGTAGGTGAGCACCTTTACGTCTTCCTTGAGCTCACCTAACTGCCTGCCAAATTTGTCGGCAGCAAGCATTTTTTCCTCATTGTTGGCGGCCTGAAACTGGTTCAGCGCCTCCTCAAGGTCTCTGATCTGAGCGAGGCGTTCATTCTTCTCGAACTGGTATTCCTCAATTGACTTTGAAACAACATCCACCGCCTCAAGATTCAGACTGATACCGTACAGGGTGTTTGCCGTTTCTTCCTTTAGCTCGGGAGCTATATCGGTCCTGAAAAGCAGTTTTTCATTCACCACCTTGCCAATTGTCTGGTGCCAGTTCTTCACATTTTTCTCAAGAAAACCATAAAAGGCATCGTGCTGAACGTTTAGTTTGCCCTCAATTTCCCTGATCTGATCTTTTATTTTGCTGATCTCAGCGTTGGTCTGGTTTATCCTGTTGGTAAGCGATGATTTTAGTTTTGCCTCAAGCGCTTCCCATTCACGCTGAATAGACTGCACCATGTTCTGTTTGATGGCCCTCTCACTTTTGTTCTTATAACTCACCGCGCGCAGATCGGCAAGCTCAGTCTCAAGACTGCGAATTTCATGCTCGTAATACCTGGTACTGGTTATTACTTTTTGTTCGCTTTTAAGTTCGTTGTATTCAATCTGTTTGGCGGTGATCTCTTCGTTAACATCCGACAGACTCTCCTCACGTTTCATTTTGAGTTCAGCTTCTTTTTTGTTGAACTCGTTCTTCTGCATCAGCTGCAGTTCGTTAAAGTGGTTAAAGATCTCACTGGTTCGCGAATTCGACTTATTGATGTAAGCCGCTTTATCATTTCTGAGCTGCTCAATAAGCGAGCTGTACTTTAACTCAATGCTGGCCACATTGGAGGTAAGACTTTCATATTCCCTTCTCGCGATGTTTAATTCTACCTGCAGTTTTTCGCGCTCAGCATTTTTTTCAACGGCCTCTTCAATGTTCTGCTCTTTGTAGGCCTTCAGCTTTTTATTTGCATCCCTTATGGTGCGGTCGTAATAGCCTATTTCTTCACGGATGTTGTTTTGTTTCTCTTCAATAGTATGTTTTAACTCCTCGTGTGAGTTAAGGAGATCTTCAAGTTCCTGTTCTTTTTTGCGTGAAGCTTCGCGAATCGTCTCGTTCTGTGTTTCTGCAAAACGCAGACTGCTGCCAAGCTTATCGGCCATCTCCATCTGCGCACCTTTCAGCATATGAACCTGGTCGTATTTCTTGTCTATCATCTCAACCAGCTGCGTGGTCTCCTTTTTCAGGTAGGTCTCGATGTCAGAATATTTTTCATTGAACTGCCTCAGCTGCCTTTCAACCTGTTCAAGCTTAATGCTGCTGTTTTCTGTGGTAAGCGAATTGGCAATAAAATCCTTTATAAAGCGTGAGTCAATACTGCTTTTTGAGGAAAGAAAAACGTTGGTGATGGACTTTGGAATGTTCTGGTATTTTTCGTTACCCTTCAGTAAATGAAATTTCGAAAGGTTTTTGTCGGTCTCAGTGCCGTATATGATGTTCCTGTATCTTTCGAAGGTATCGATCTGGTTTGACACGTAGATGCCGCGTTTCTCAAGGTTGGCAA
>JAEZDS010000158.1 GCA_023433205.1 Bacteroidota bacterium | reverse complement strand
GAGCGAATCCATGGCAGTAACATAAAAGTTATGCAGCCGGCGTGCATCGGTGTTTTTTTGGGCATTGTTATTACGCGCAGCAGCCTCATAAATGGCCCTGATCTTTCCCAGGTTGTTCTCATTTATCTCGTTAAAGCTACCGTAACGGGCGTCACTCTCAGGCAGCACAAAGGTGCTCTGCCACTTGCCATTGCAGAAATGGTAAAAATCCTGGCATGGGTTGTGGCTGGTATCGATATGCGCAAGGTTTATCCCTGGTTTCTGCGCAGATGCAATGTTTGTGGTTAAAGTTGCTGCAAGCAGGAATATGCCTGCAAAAGTTCCGGTAATTTTTCTGATCATGACTTAAGTGGGTTTGGAGCTTATCCGAGAAAAACGAAGATAATTATTTTACCTCAACCACCTGTCCGCTGTCGGTGTATATGAGCAGATTTTTTACATTTTTATGACCCATTTCAAGGAGTGCCTGTCTGTATCTGTTAAGCTGTGCGCTGTATTTTGTGGCCTGCGTGGCACCGGTTTTATAATCAATGATCACTGTTGTGTCATCCATAAACACCACCCTGTCGGGCCTGAGTATATCGCCTTCTGTGGTAAGCAGTTCCGCTTCCTTTTTTAAGTGCAGCGAAGGGGCGAAGTACGGTGCTATCTCGGGCCTGGTGAGGAGCTCGTGTAGTGCTGACTGTACTTTGCCGGCTTCTGACGGACTAAAATCTCCTCTGCCTGCGGCCGCTTCAACAGCATTTGTAATATCTGCCACGCTGTCAATAGCTGAAAGCAGTTCGTGCATCAGCGTACCTGTTCGCAATGCATCGGCAGTTCCGGAATTTCTGAAGGAGGATTTGATCCGGATGCGGTCAGCGGTATCTCCGAATTTTACCGGCTCCAATTCAAAAATGTTCTGCTCAGGTTTTTTATGCGATGCTGATTTTTTTGTGGCCGCACCTTCCGAGTAAAAGCCGGCCTCTGCCTGCCCTGTCCTGAAACTTATGTATTTGCCGATCCAGTCGGAAACCAATGGGGCCTTTTGTCCGCTGCTTTTGTTACAGATCAGATGCATGCGGTTAACTGCACGTGTAAGCCCTACGTACAGAAGGTTGAGGTTGTCGAGCAGCTGTTCCTGTTTTTCTTTTTCTATCTGTTCGCCGAAGCCCGAATTCTCAGCCTGTTTGTTGTGTTTGATCACTCCCACAGGCAGCTGCACTTCTTTCTGATCAACATGCACCCAGGTTTGGGCCATACGGTACACCGGCCAGTTGCAGTAGGGGATGATAACAACCGGGAATTCAAGTCCTTTGCTCGCGTGGATGGTCATGATCTTTACCGCATTGGTAGAGTCAGGAATGATAAGTGAGGCTTTTTCTTTTCTGTAGTCCCAGTATTCCAGGAAAGCGCTGATGTTGGGGCCCCTGGTGACCAGAAATTCATTCACCTCATCGAGGAAGAACCGCACATACTGATGTGCTTCATCAGTCATGTGAAGGGCTTTGATAATATTAAGACAGTGATCTGCGAGGTTTTTCAGCCTGTCCTCCTCCCCGGGCTGCATTACGGCTTCTTCAAGAATGGCGGCCAGCGATAGCCCAGCCGTTAGTCTTTTGAGATAAAGGTCCAGCGCCTGGCTGTCTATTCTTTTGCGGTGGAATAGATAAGTGATAACAGCTGCAGCGCTTACCAGGTCGCGTGGATCGATGAGTGTACGCAGATAACTGATAATTGTGTTAACCTCCAGGTTATGCTTAAGGAGCAGCGATTCTGAAGATACAACCGGTATGTTATTCTGCACGAGGAAGGCCGCTATTTCACTGCCGTGCTGGTTGCGCCTGCTGAGCACACAAATGTCGCTGTATTTGTAGCCGTCCTGTATCGCGGCTTCAATGTATTGCAGGCTTAGCGCGCAGTTAAGTCCGCCAAGTTCATCGGGAGCAACAGCGCCGGTATTTACCGTTACAAAACCTGACTCGCTGCTATGAACTTTCTGTTCATTCGACTCATAGATCTTAAGAAGTGAGTCATTCAGAGCAAGAGATTTTATGTGACTGAAAAGCGCATTGTTGAACTCAACCACTGTGGTACTGCTGCGAAAATTAGTGTTGAGCGCCTGCGAATCAAAATTTCGTTTTAGTGACTGTGCCCTTTCACCGGCCACAGCACTGTTGCCGCTGTTCTCTATCTCCGGCAATGCTGCGAACTGTCTTACATTGGCGTTTCTCCAGCGGTAAATGCTTTGTTTTCCATCGCCAACCACCAGGTTGTACCAGCCTCCGGCGAGGGCGTTATCGAGCAATGGCAACAAGTTTTGCCATTGCAGGCTGCTGGTGTCCTGAAACTCATCGAGAAGATAATGCTGATAACGTTCACCCAGGCGCTCATAAATAAATGGGGCGGGCTCTTCATTCACCAGATTAAAGATCTTGTTGTTGAATTCAGATATAAAAACAATACGTTCTTCCTCCTTCTGTTCCCGGCTGATCTCTTCTATCTTTTTGAGCAGCATCAGTCCGTACATTTGTTTTGAAAGCACTTCACAGATGGCGTAGTAGCGGTGATTTTTGTCTATAAAATCTGTCAGCTCCTGCGCTATTGCGGTTAAGGCCGGTCCCAGCCCGCTTAGTTTCTCTTCGTTCTGCCCCTTTCCGGCCCATCTGTTTTCCCGCATGGCGGCTTGTAATCTCGTGCCCTGGCTTTCTACGGGTCCGGCCTCGCCGGCGGAACATTTTTTAAAAAAGGTTTGCGGCCCCGATTTCTTATAAATAAAATCATCGTCACTGAGAGCAGAAGAAGAGATAAGTTCAATCGCTTTGGCGGAGATCTGCTTAAGATTGTTGCGGTAGTGTTTAATAAAGTCGAGGAATTGCCGGTGGAAATTCTCCAGATCACCTGCATTGTATTGTTTTAATTTTTCAAGATATTCTCCGGCATCTTCCTTCAGCAGCAACGCCGTGAATTCCCTCATACCAGACTCCGGGTCCCAGAAGGCATTGTCTTCTGCGCGGTTAAGTACGTACTCTTTCAGCAGTCTGCTTATCTGTTCATCTTCTCCTACTTTGGCTAGCAATTGCGCTATCACTTTTTCGTAGAATCCTGCGGCATCAAGTTCAACATTAAAGTTTACCGGCAGGTCAAGCTCCTGAGCAAAAGTGCGTACAATACGGTGCGTAAAACTGTCAATGGTTCCAATTGCAAAATCGCTGTAGTGGTGCAGCAGGTGGGTTAATACTATTCCGGCCCGCCGGCGTAGTTCTGCAGGTTTTACGCCCAGCTCTTTACAGAGGATCCTGCCGGTGATACCTGCCTCAGCATCCTGCGAAAGTTCGCTCAGAGCGCTGATTACCCTGCTTTTCATTTCGGCCGCTGCTTTGTTTGTGAATGTTACGGCAAGTATTCTCCGGTAGTTATGGAGAAGCCTGTTTTCATCGTGCAGTGACAGTCGAAGGTATTCCTTTACCAGCGTAAACGTTTTACCGCTTCCGGCGCCGGATTTATACACCACAAAATTTTTCATTGGCCGCTCCTAAAAATAGAAAAAGGCCGCAGAAGCTGCGACCTTTTCTTTTCAATTTCTATGAATATTATTCTTCTTCAAAATCCTCTTCAGCGTCTTCGTCATCAGGACTTCTGTTTGGTTTTGCTGCTTTTGGCGCATTGGGGTCAAAAAAGTCGAAGTTAAGTACCCTGAAGGTTGTACGACGGTTTTTCTGATGCAGCGCTTCTTTTTCCTGTTGTGTTCTGGCTTTGTTTATCACAGCGTCAGAAACAAGCAGTTGTGATTCACCGTAACCCTTTGCAACAAGACGTTTAGGATTCACCTTCTTTTCATTCACAAGGAAGTCAACGCACGACTGAGCGCGTGCCTGCGAAAGCTTCATGTTCTCAGAATCGCTGCCCCTGCTGTCGGTGTGAGCACTCAGCTCTACACTGATAGAAGGATTGTCTTTAAGAATGTTATAAAGATATTCCAGCGAGTCTTTAGAGCTTGGCAGCAACGCAGCGCTACCCAGCTCATACTGGATCTCAGGAAGCCTCAGTTCTCTTACAACGGGTTTTACCGCAAAATCAGCAACAAAATCCTTGTTGTTTGATTCGCCAACCGTGGTGATAACCCGCGCATCGGTATTGGCAAGGAAGCCATCCTTATCGTGGGTCTTCGATTTTGAATTTTTACCCGTCTCGGTTGAAACAGTATAGGTGTTCTGTTCCTTTAGTTTGAATTTATATGCACCATCGGCACCGGTTGACATTTCGCTGATAGATCCGTCGCTGCCGATTACTTTTACTTTAACGGCTTCAACGGTCTCACCTTTTCCTTTGCCGGTATTTGGATCACCTTCGCTGAACACATTTCCAGCTACATTAAATACCATTGTAGGCAGGTTGAAGCTCCAGATGTCATCCTCACCACGTCCGCCTTCACGGTTACTGGTAAAATAACCGCGCTGTTTGCGGCCCTCAAAAACGATCCCAAAATCGTCGAAAGAGGAATTAAGTGGATACTTAAGATTTTCAATTGGTTTATTGAACTTTCCGTCTGGTGTAATGTCGGTTACAAACATGTCAAGTCCGCCCAAACCAGGATGGTAATCAGAGGTAAAGTAAAGTTTTTTGCCATCGTCGGAAACTGAAGGATAAACCTCATTGCCGGCAGTGTTAACGTTAGGCCCCAGATTTTTTGGCTGGCCCCATACGTTTGTCCTTGAATTAAAAGTACAGCTGTAAATATCCATCTTGCCATAGCCGCCACTCATATTAGAAACAAAATAAAGTGTCTTGCCGTCGGTTGACATGGTTGGATGCGCGAAAGTAACCGAGTCACTTACAAATGGAAGTTTGGTGGCAGGCCCCCAGGTACTTCCCTGCTTTTTACACATATATATACCGCATTTGTTCTCCACGTTCTTCTCTTCAGGACAACGGGTAAAGAAAATGTAATCGCCTCTTTTGGTTACCCATGCACGGCCTTCGTTTACCGGCGTACTAACCGATGGAGGTAGCAGTACAGGGGTTGACCATTTGCCGTTCTTTGCAAGTTTGGCTTCCCAGAGGTCGCCTTTGTTCTCACCTGTATTGGCATCCTGTCCGCCCAATGAGCCGGGTCTGTTTGAACTGATGATGATCGTCTTGTAACGTTTGTCGCTGAAGCAGGGAGCATAATCGCGGGCCTTTGAATTTATCAGCGCAATGTTCTCAACCTGGTAACGCATTGGATTGTCCATCCATTGCTGTGCCAGCTCACAGGATTTAATGCCAATATCGGCCACTTTAGGATCACCACCTTTGGCCTTATAATTTTTATACTCAACAATCGCTTCAGGATACTTGGTCTGGGTTTTCAGCACCTCGGCGAGATGACGGTAAACTTCAGGGTCTCCATAATTGGCGGCAACTGCTTTGTTGAGGTTGGCCTCAGCCGCTCTGTAATCGTTTATCTTCTGTGAAGCCACTCCCATTCTGAAAAGAATGAGCCCTCTTTTGTCTTTTGTCGCGCTTGGATAAGCCTGCTTATAATAATTGATCGCATCAAAGTACTGTTTAGCTTCATAAGCGGCGTCAGCTTTCTTTAGCACCTTTTGCGAAAATCCTGATAATGAAAGGGTTATTACCGCTAAAACGGTTAAAGTTAGCCTTGTGAATTTTTCCATACGCAATTGAAAAGTTTATGTCGGGTGCTAAAATAACGATTATTTTTAAAATCCTTTAAATTTTCCCCTTTTTTGAAAATTTCAGAATGTTTACTTATTTCTGCGCATTCAGGCACAGATTGCCCGAGTTCTGATTAATGCGGAGTACCTTTGTGGCAGCAGCTTTGGCGGGCATTTACATACATATTCCATTTTGCAGGAAAGCCTGCACTTATTGCGACTTCCATTTCAGTACGGGGCTGCAAACGGTTCCCCTGCTGGTAAAGGCTCTTGCAGAAGAAATATACAGGCGAGCGGCTTATCTTGCAGAGCGCGACCTGCAAAGCATATATATAGGTGGAGGAACACCAAGTTTACTGCAGGAAAAGGAGCTGGCCATAATTTTTGAACAGCTTTACAAACATTTCGCCTGGGATAAAAGCGCCGAGCTCACCATTGAGGCCAATCCTGACGATATAAGCAGCAGTATGCTGGATACCTGGAAAAAATTCGGCATCAATCGGATCAGTCTTGGTTTGCAGAGTTTTAATGATGAGGAACTGCGCTGGATGAACAGGGCTCATACCGCAGCACAGGGACTTGATGCCGTGAAGAGGGCGCAGGACACAGGATTCGAAAACATCAGCCTGGACCTTATCTATGGAAGCCGTTTTCAGGACGATAACAGCTGGGCCCAAACATTACAGACCGTTATTGACTTGAATGTACCACACATCTCTTCATACAACCTTACCGTTGAACAAAAAACCTTGCTGTACCATAATATAAAGCATGGTATTGAGCCGCCTGTAAACGAAACATTAAGCGCGCGGCAGTTCAATAGTATGAGCGATTTTCTTGCAGATAATGGGTTTCTCCACTACGAGGTCAGCAATTTTGCCAGACCAGGCAGGGAGGCAGTTCATAACAGCAATTATTGGAAACAAAAACCCTACCTGGGTATTGGTCCATCAGCACATTCTTTTGATGGTGCTTCAAGGCAATGGAATGTCAGGAACAATTTGCAGTATATAAAAGCGTTACAGGAGGGGGGGAATTTCAGCGAGCGCGAGGAACTAACGGTTAAAGACCGATACAACGAGTATATTTTAACCAGGTTAAGAACAATGTGGGGGTGCGATATGCGTGAGATCGAAGAAAATTTTGGTGCCGGTGCGCTTTCTCACTTTAAAAAAGGCATTAAGTTAAAAGGTGGGCTTTTTATCACACAAAACAATGTTGTGACTTTAAGCAAGGAGGCGAAATTGCTGGCAGATGGTTTAGCCTCCGATCTTTTTCTTTTGTAGAAAATCCTTTACTATGGCCTCGCTGTGATCGATACTGGCCAGCAGCCAGGAATAGTAAACCGCTTCGCGCTCCGCCGCTTCCAGTTCCCAGCCCGGCACCTCAGTTCTGATCCTTCTGCTGAGGTCGTACATACAAAGCGCCGCGCACACACTTACGTTAAAACTTTCGGTAAATCCAAACATGGGCAGTGAAAGAAAATCATCTGCCATTTCAAGTGCCTTCTGCGAAACACCCTCAAGTTCTGTACCGAATACCAGGGCAAACTTTTTATCTGCGGGCAGTGTGGCGGGTGTATAGCCTTTTTTATGAGGAGAGGTAACAACTATCCGGAAGCCTTCAGATCTTAAACGACTGAGCGCAGCAACTGTGTTGTTCTCCTGTTCATTATGCCGGTGAATGGTCAGCCAGCTGCTGCTTCCCATCGCAACCTCTTCGCTAATACGGAGTCTGTTGCGGTTCTCAATAAAATGTACGTGCTGAATGCCAAAACAGTCACAGCTTCTTAGTACTGCGCTTGCATTATGGGCCTGGAAAATATTCTCAAGCACCACATGCATGTGTGAGGTGCGGTGCGACAATACTTCCTCAAAACGCTGTAAACGCCTTTCTGATACAAACTGCTCGAGGTAAGTAATAAGTTCTGTTTTGTTTTCCTTCATTATCGCTGACAAATTTAACAAACCTCGTGGCTGCAGATTAAAGTTCTTATGGCCATGAACTTCCCCGATTAATTTAAAACTAAAAAAACCTATATTTGCCGCAGAACGGTTTTCCGGAAACGGAAATGAAAAGGGAACAGCGTGAAATTCGCTGACAGTACCCGCTGCTGTAAGTTCTTAATGTTGCCTGACAATCTTTGCCACTGAGCCGCCACACGGTTCGGGAAGGCGTCAGGTACTGAACGAGTCAGAAGACCTGCCGTATGATTGAGTTTGTTGTTCCGGGAAGAGCACAACAGACCACTGATAAAAACTGCGGTTTTGATGGTTTTAATGACTCGTCTGTTCCTATGGGGAAAATTTACGTATCTGGCATTTTGCCTGATGGTTCATGTGCCCTTATTTGTGGTTGCTCAGGACACTCTGGGGATTGCAGATGTTCACATAGTTGCCCGCAAGAGCGGTTTCGCCTCGCTTGGTAAAAAAACCGAACCTGTTGATTCTGCCGTGCTGGAACAATTCAGATTTGGCAATGTGGCAGAAGTGCTTGGTTTTAATTCGGCAGCTCATATTAAAACGTACGGTAGCGGTGCAATAGCTACTACCGCTTTGCGTGGGGCCAGCGCTGAACAAACTGCCATATTGTGGAATGGCATGAATCTTCAGAACAGTATGCTTGGTCTTTCTGATCTCAGTCTGCTGCCTGCCGTTTTATTTGATCAGGTTTCGGTTGAATATGGCGGTTCTTCTTCTTTGTGGGGAAGCGGCGCAATGGCAGGTTCTGTTCACCTCGGCAACAGGTCGGTTTTTGGAAAAGGACTGAAAGTCACAACAGGGATTGCGGGTGGCTCTTTCGGTCAGCTCAACGGTTCGGCAATTATAAGAGCAGGAAACAACCGGTTGGTAAATACCACACGACTATACACCGCCGGATCATCAAATAATTTTCAGTATCACCGGTTATCTGACGCGGCTGTTGTAACCATGTCGAACGCAGCTTTTTGGGGCAGGGGAATAATGAATGAATTCAAAGCCGCGCTTGGAAACCACCAGATCCTTACCCTGAATATTTGGCTTGGCGACAACAACAGACAGGTTCCCACTTATCACAACGGACCGCCCTCAAAATTGTTTCAGGATGACAATTCCACAAGAATTCTTGGTTCGTGGAGTCACAGCAAGAATGATTTTCGCAGCCAGCTCCGCAGCGCCTATTTTAATGAGAGGATCAGGTTCACTGACAGTTTGCGTTCACAGTTTACCGATAGCCGGGTGCAAACCAGTCTCACCGATAACGAAAATTTCTGGAGCTGGGGTCAGGGCCACGAATTTTATCTGGGCTTTAGCCACCTGCTTAGTGTGGCGAACTCTCATAATTATGAAGACACAAAATCGTTGCGCAGGATATCACTGCTTGCCGGGAACAAATTCAGCTTTTTAAGCGGTAAACTTTCGGCAGCAATAAATACCCGTGCTGAATATTTTAGTGCCGGCACGCTGCCTGTAACCGGAAACCTGGCTTTTGAATACAGACCAAAAAAATTCCTGAGTGCAGGTCTGAATCTTTCAAAAATATACCGGCAGCCAACACTCAATGAACTTTATTGGATGCCGGGCGGCAATCCTTCTCTTGAGGCGGAGCAGGGTGAAGCAGTGGATGCCGTACTTGCGATTGAAAAAAACCGCGCACGAACAGGTTTTAAATTTTCGGTAGCGGGTTTCAGCCGCAACATCCACAACTGGATCTTGTGGGTGCCAGGTATTGGGGCGCAACCTACGCCAATGAATGTTCAGGAAGTGTGGAGCAGGGGGCTTGAAACGGTGTGGAAGTCGAATTTCAGGAATGATAATTTTAATGGGGGTTTTCAATTGATCAGTGCTTATGTACTTTCCACCGTTGAACACAGCCGTTCAGAGAATAGTGCCAGCACCGGAAAACAACTGATGTACACGCCCCGCTATAGTGTTAATGGCAGTGTAAACGGCGGATACCGGCAATCGCAGTTATTTTGTTTTGTCCAGTACGCCGGATACCGGTTTACAACCAGCGACAATACAGAATGGCTTGATCCTTACACTACCATCTCTCTTCGTTTTACACAGTCGGTTGTAACAAGAGGACAAAGCCTGGTGTTTTTCGCGGCATGCAACAACCTGCTCAACAGCAATTACATGGTCTTGGCCGGAAGACCCATGCCGCTGAGGAATTTCGAGATTGGACTAACGATACATTTTAAAAACATAAAACAAATCAACGATGACAAATAAAAATAGTTTACGCGCTAAAACAATTGGCGCCATTTTGCTGCTTAGTATCTCACTTGGATTTATCTCCTGTAAAAAAGACAAGCCAGAACCAGAACCCGAACCCGTTGTGGGAACAAACGAGGGCCCAAAAGTTTTTGTTGTTAACGAAGGCAATTTTATGTCTGGAAATGCATCAATATCACTATTTAATACTTTGTCGGGCACAGCCGAGCCCGATTATTTCTCAAAACAGAACAATGGCGCCCTCCTTGGTGATGTTGCCCAGAGTATGGTTCGTTTTGGAGACGAATATTTTGTTGTGGTAAATAATTCAGGAAAAATTGTGGTGTGCGGCCTTGATCTGGTAAAAAAGGCTGAGATCACAGGTTTTACTTCGCCCAGATATATTCAGCCCATTGGAGGAAACCTTGCTTATGTGAGTGACTATTCTGCCGGTAAACTTTTCCTGGTAGATCTTGGCGCAAGAAGTATCATCAGCACCATAACACTGCCAGGTGAACTTGAAAGAATGGAGATGCACAATAACCGCGTATATGTATGTAATGCTTCGAAAGCCTATCTCTATGTAATTGATGCTGCCTCGCACACCGTGAGCGACAGTATTTTTGTTGGAGAAGGGGCTTCAAGTCTGGTATTCGATAAAAACAACAAGCTCTGGGTGCTTGCATCAAGTCACTGGCAGGGAAGCATGAATCCGCGACTCAACCGGGTAAATCCTGATTCAATGAAGGTTGAGACCTTTTATGAATTTGCTTCCGGATCTTATCCTGTTCGTTTATGTGCAAATGTGGCGCGTGATTCTTTGTTTTATCTTTTAGATGGTGTTAACTATATGGCACTTAACGGTTCAGCTCTGCCGGCCACTCCGTTGATCGCATCCGGGACCGCGAATTTTAACGCACTTAAGATAAATCCGCGCACGCATGAGATCTATGTAAGTGATGTAATTGATTACGTTCAGCGCGCTACGGTGATTATTTATGATTCAAAAGGTAACAGGCGCCGTGATTTTAAGGCGGGTATAATGGCAACCGATTTTTATTTCGAGTAAAATTGGCATCTTTGGCTCACTGAGCCTGCATTTAAACATAGTAGCTTTTGATGTGCCTGATCCGCCAAACTATGGCGGGGTGATAGATGTTTTTTATAAAATAAGCTGTCTGCACGCCCGTGGTGTAAAGGTACACCTGCATTGTTTTACCTCTGGCCGCGAAGCCAGCGAAAAACTGGAAAACCTTTGCGAAGAGGTTTATTATTACAGGCGGCAGACAGGTGTGTTATCAAATTTATCGGTACTACCTTACACGGTTCGGTCGCGTATTTCTCCGGAATTGAGGAAGAACTTGCTGCTGAATGATTATCCTATTTTATTTGAGGTGCTGCACACCTGCTACCTTATGGGGGACAAGGCCTTCAGGCAGAGAAAAAAAATATTCAGGCACAGTAATATTGAACATGAATATTATAAAGAGATCGCTAAAAGTGAAAGAAAGCCATTCCGAAAGCTCTTTCACCTGCTGGAGGCAATTAAGTTGCGGCGTTTTGAAAAAGTTCTCAAACACGCCAGCCTTATTCTTGCGGTTAATCAGAAGGACTGTGCTTATTTCCAGGAGAACTTTCGGCATGTGCCCACGGTTTTCCTGCCCAGCTTTCACCCCAATAAAGGCGTAACCGCCCTGGCGGGCAGAGGTGATTATGTTTTGATACACGGCAACCTGGCAGTGGCTGAGAACAGCGAAGCGGCGCTCTGGCTGATCAGAAATGTGCTGTCGCGGGAAAGAGTAAGGACCATTGTTGCCGGCCTTAATCCTCCTGAATTTTTGAGCAGGGAGATCAGAAAACATGCCCACATAAGTCTTGAGGCCGGCCCACCGGAGCAGCGTATGAACGAACTTATTGGCGGAGCACATATTCACTTATTGTACACCGCGCAGCCAACAGGTTTAAAATTAAAGCTGCTTAATGTATTGTTCAGAGGCCGTTTTATTATCACAAACAACAACATGCTTTCTGGTACCGGTTTGTTCGCTGACGAGAGTTTACGGATCGTAAAAAACGCTGAAGGCTACCGCGACGCGTTAAGGGCACTTATGCACCGCAGTTTTGATGAGCCCCTGCTTGCATCCAGAAAACGGATGATCAGAACCTTTGATAATAACAGCAATACTGATCTGTTGCTGGAGCTTTTGTTCTCGGACAGAAAGTTGCAGGACTAAGTCAAAAAAAAAAGCCTCCCTTGTGGGGAAGCTTTTTCTATTGGAGAGCGACCTTTCTCAGGAAGCTTTATTTTGAAGAGCTGCCTCCTGTGCAACTATTTCAGTGATGTATTTGATGTTTCCGGCCTTGTCTTCGTACTTACGGGTAACGATCTTGCCTTCAATATTTACATAACTGCCTTTTTTAAACTCCGCTTCTATACGGTCGGCCAGTTTATCCCAGGCACTCACAAAATGCCACTGTGTGTCTTCCACGGTCTCGCCTTTTCTGTTTTTGTAATAATCGCGGGTGGCCATTGAGAATTTTGCGAGTTTACCTCCTTTTTCGAAGGTGCGGATCTCAGGGTCTTTACCAAGGTTTCCGATGAGCTGTATTTTATTTACTGTATTCATGATTTGTGTTTTTTATATTGTTTGTTTGTTTTTTTGATTTAACTGATTTGTTTTTTGGGACTGATTAAGCCGCCCTCTGTGTACTCACAAAAAGTTCGTTGGCGATGATCTGTGTGGAGGTGCGTTTTTCGCCCTCTTTATTGGTGTAGTTGCGTTGGCTCAGACGGCCATCAACCGTAACCTGTGTGCCCTTGCTTAACAGTTTTTCAGCTATGCCTGCAAGATTGTTCCAGGCTACAACCTGGTGCCATTGCACGTCGGCTACTTTTTCACCGTTCTTAGTGGTGTACATTTCGGTTACCGCTATACTGAACCGCGCCAGTTTGTTACCATTCTCGAGGATTTTTACTTCGGGATCTGCTCCCAGACGTCCAACTAATTGTACGTGATTTTTGATGTTCATCATGACTTTGATTTTTACTTGTTTACTTTTCGATTATTTGTTGTCGACCTTCACCTGTTTTTAAAATCGTTGGTTTCGATTGACGAGGACAAAGGTGTGGTGACAGAAAAGCTGGATTCGGTATTTACGCGTTTAAATCCGGATCAAAGCCATTGTAAACGTTTGTTGTCGGATAATAAAGGGGCTGCATGGCCCTGTTTATAGGCGTTTTTGAGTAAATAATCAAGGGTCGGAGAAAAGCGGGGTGTGATGGTAGTTGCGATCAGCTTTTACGATCAAAACAAACAAATGGCCGCAGGATACAGTCCTTTTATACATGGCGAGGTAGTGGAAATCGCCTTTGTTTTTGTAGCGCGTGTATTTTTTTGTGAACAGAAATCTTATCAGCGTATCACGTTGTCTGTGCGGCACGGTTTCTGTTTATTCACAGATCTGCTCAGAGTAATGCCGACCAGGCCAGTGGCGGAAAAACTGTAATTTGTAAAAGAACCAGATGACAGAAACCGAAAACAAGTATCGTAACAGAGGCGCTTATTTGAACCGATTCTAACTTTGCTTAAGTATCAGGCAGCACTCTTGTTATGAGGCTGAAAGAACAGGGCGCTTGTTAATTCAGCGCCAGGGGAAGGTTTTTTGTGGTAAATTTGGTTTCGCCTAATTTTTTTTACCATGAAGCTTGCCCGAAAAAAAGCGCTGACGATAGGGTTATTCCTCCTCCTTTTTCGTTTCCATGCCCAGGTGGCCGGTGTTTTTGCCATCCCCAACGATTTTCCAACCATTGCCGCTGCAATCAACACCCTTAATGCCATGGGCGTTGCAGGCCATGTAACCATCAATATCTCCGCCGGTCACACCGAAACCGCCACAGCCGGCGGACTGCGATTATTGAATGTGGCCGGCACCTCATTTACCAGCCAGATCGTATTCAGGAAAAATGGCAGCGGCGCAAACCCGCTGGTAATAGCACATACCGGCACTGCCACCCCCACCTCCAGCGTACAGGATGGCATATGGATGCTGGCAGGAACCGATTTTGTGACAATAGACGGCATTGACCTTCTTGATTCAAACGCCGGCGGAAATGCCATGATGGAATTCGGCTATGGTTTATACAAAGTAAACGCTGCCGATGGGTGCCAGTACAAC
>JAEZDS010000111.1 GCA_023433205.1 Bacteroidota bacterium | reverse complement strand
CTGCGGCACAGCCTCCGCCTGCCCCACCCCCGCCTTTTTCGGCACCGGTAATCAGTAACGAATTTGCAGATGGCAGCAACTGCGATGTGAACGGTGACGGCATCTGCGATACAGAAGCAGATCCTTTCCCCGGAGAATATTATGAAAATCCCGCTCCGCCAAACAAACCCACCTATTGTGAATTTCACAGGGCGGCAGCCAGGGTTGACGGCAAAGGAGATCTGTATCTGCCACCTCTCGATAATTATATGTCGCAGTGGGGTTGTCGCTGCAAATTTACCCAGCAGCAATACAACCGCATGGCCAGGTTTATTGTTAAACACCGGCTTCACCTGCATTAATTGTAAGCAGTTCTGCTCACAAAAGATTGTTTCGTTTGTTTACCTTTGCGAAAATTATTTATGGCACACCTGGTAGCTCCTTCAGTTCTTTCAGCCGATTTTTCAAAACTTGGAAATGATATTGAGATGATCAACGGCAGTGAAGCCGACTGGTTTCACATTGACATCATGGATGGCGTTTTTGTTCCTAACATCTCTTTCGGATTTCCCGTATTGAAAAGCATACAGAAACTTGCAAAAAAACCACTTGATGTGCACCTCATGATCGTGGATCCTGACCGGTATGCCGAGGCATTCAAAGCCGCCGGCGCGCACGTACTCACAGTTCACTATGAAGCCTGCACCCACCTGCACCGCAGCGTTCAGAACATTCGTAATTTAGGCATGAAGGCCGGAGTAGCCATTAACCCTCATACACCCGTTACTTTGCTTGAAGACATTATAGCAGATATCGATCTGGTTTGTATGATGAGCGTTAATCCCGGGTTTGGCGGTCAGAGATTTATTGAAAACACTTATTCAAAAGTAAGCAGACTAAAAGACCTGATCCTCGCACGCAACTCAAAAACATTAATTGAGATTGATGGCGGTGTGGACCTTAACAACTACCAAAAGCTCCTGAATCATGGGGCCGATGTTCTTGTAGCCGGAAACACGGTATTTTCAGCAGATGATCCTGCCGCGGCCATTAAAAAGCTAAAAGGACAGTAATGATGGTGGGGATAATATTCCCCAGTGATTATCGCGACAACAAATCCTCAAACCCGGTACCAATTTTTCTCTTGCAGGAGGTAGCTCAGAGAAAAGTGGGGAAATGGAATTCCCCAGAACGGGGAAATTTTTATACTAAATTAACCAAAAATTCCCCAAATGCTGTTAATTATGCCCTGGCATGCCTGGCATTAAGGTTGCAAATGATAGTATGTCTATTTACTCAGCATATAGGGAGGTGATAGAATTTACAACTCTAACTAAAAGAATAAACTGCGTTTGTGTGAGCATTTATCTTTTTATGTAAATTCTATCCCTCCTTCCTTTTTCCACCAATTTACAGACCAACAGCAAGAACCCCAGTGGCACAGCCTTTGGAGAATGCCTGTAAACAATATAATTCTAAATCAAATGAAAAAACTTATCTATCTGATAACAGCTGTATTGCTTGCTGCTTTTATTCTGCCTTCCTGCAACTCATCACTGTCTATTACAAAGCGCCGTTACACCAAAGGGTATTTTGTACAACACACCAACAACAAACACAAGAAGCCAGATCGGCAGCAGCAGACTGACATTGCCGGAAATGCAGCAACAGTACAGAACAACGAGCTGCGTACGATTGAATATGTGGCCGCGCCGGAAAAAGCGGAGATCAAGCGCGCCGAAAATGTATTACTTGCAAGAGCCGCAGCCAGGAACACAGGCTTTGCAGCAGTAAAAGGAGAACCTTCGCTTCCTGCAATGGCTGTTAAAAAACCGATCAAAACGCTGGCGATGGCTGGTTCTCTTGTGGAAACGGCCGCCAGAGGAGACGACGCACTAAGCCTATTGTGGGTTGTGGTTGTAGTGATCCTGATCATTTATCTGCTGGGGCTGCTCTTCAACAATTTCGGCCTTGGCAACATCATCCACATACTGGGAGCAATTGCGCTGGTATTACTGATCCTCTGGTTGCTCCGGCTACTATAAAATAACAACACAAATCAACAGCTTTCTAAGAACTGCCTCTTAAAAACAGGCAGTTTTTTTATTTTCTTCCCTCGCCCTTTCCCCTTGCCTTTTCAAGGGGATCGCCTTTACGGGTGCGCGAAGAGTCTCCCTCCTTTGCATTACCGGCTCTTTTGACGGTTTTTCTGGTGTCATGCTTTTCTTCCTCTGTATTTTTTTTCCTGATTTTCATGGCCTATCACTGTTTTCTGCAAACAAGCAAAGCCCCGGCCAATAACAACTTACCAAAACGATGTGAATACAGCAAGGCCAGGATTCAGCAGTTCAATTCAGCTACTGCTTCAAAAATCCAAAATTGGCAAAGGGGATCTTTGTGAAAAAAATCAGACATGTACGGCCAGCCATCGGGCCGACACCTCCTGCACAATTTTGAGGAGCTCCGAAGAACTGGCAGGTTTGGTATAAAAAGCGCTGGCACCACAAGCCAGTAATTTTTCCCGCTCATCTTCATTTCGACTGGTAGTAAGGATCACCACCGGTACCGCTGCAAGCATACTGTTCTGCCTTATTATATGCATGGTTTC
>JAEZDS010000143.1 GCA_023433205.1 Bacteroidota bacterium | reverse complement strand
CTGATGGGCATTGGGTACTGTTTGCTGGCCATTCCTGAAAAGTGGGCCTTTTTTACTTCGCTCGCAATTATGGTTGTGGGCAACGGTTTTTTTAAACCTAACATAGCCACCCTGCTTGGAAATCTTTATAACGATCCGCGCTACAAACCTAACAAAGACACCGGCTACAACATATTTTACATGGGCATAAACCTGGGGGCACTCATCTGCAATTTTGTGGCCGCTATCATGCGCAATAAAATAGGCTGGCATGGCGCTTTTATCACTGCAGGTGCCGGAATGTTCCTGGGCGTAATAACCTTCTGGATAGGAATGAAAAACTACCGCCATGTTGACGTGAGAAAAGAACCACAGCCGCAGGACAAACCGCTTCTGATGAAGTTTGTAAAAATGCTTTTGGTTAGTACAGCCTTTGCACTCGCAGGCTGGTTTATTCCCGGAAACATTTTTGGCAGCGACAGCACCGATGCCTTTTTTATGTTCTGCCTGCCTGTGGTTGCTTTTTATGCATCTATCTACAACCAGTCAACCACGGCAGAAAAAAAACCACTGGGAACAATGTTTACCATATTCCTCATCGTTATCCTTTTCTGGGCCATCTTTAAGCAGAACGGCACCGCTTTAACCACATATGCCGAGTATTATACCGACCGTGAAGTGCCGGCCGCTATGATGCATGCTGCAAATACGCTTGAAGTGAGTGACACCGTTCAGCTGGTGCCTGTAGCTCAAACGGCGCTCGACCAGCAGTTCAGAAAAATAAAAAATGATGAAGGTAATTTTGTAAGCACTGTAACATATCCTTCATATTTCAAGAACCTTGATAAATCAGAGTGGCCCGAAGAAGGAGGCGACATCTTTGTTTTTAATACGGAGCTTTTCCAGTCAGTAAATCCCTTTTTTGTAGTGGTGCTCACTCCTCTTATCATTGCATTTTTTGCTTTTATGCGAAAACGGGGAAGAGAACCCACAACCGCCACCAAAATAGCTTACGGTCTGCTCATTTCGGCGCTTTCTACACTTGTAATGGTTTTTGCAGTATATCAGACAGACAATGGACTTACCAAAGCCAGTGCCTGGTGGCTTGTTGGAAGTTATGGTGTAATTACCGTTGGCGAACTGCTCTTAAGTCCGATGGGCCTCTCTATGGTAAGCAAGCTCGCCCCGCTCAGGCTCACAGCATTAATGATGGGGGGCTGGCAACTGGCCACTTCCGTGGGAAACAAACTGAGCGGGGTATTGTCGAAGAATTGGGACAAATTTGAGGATAAAGCCAACTACTTCTGGCTGAACTTCGCCCTGCTGATGCTGGCATTTGTGATAATGCTGATGATGCTGAAGCGGCTCAATAAGGTTTTCAGAGAGCAGGCTCATTAACATTTCGCTCAAAGCAAGTTTTTCTTCCTGCTAATGGCATAACATTTTCTGTTTAAGTGCAATCACTTAAAACAATTAAAATGTTTACAAAGTCACTCTGGAATGCCTGCGCGCACATTAATGATTTTCCCTCACTGGCCGGCGACCTGCATGTTGATGTCGCCATTATTGGCGGAGGGATCACTGGAATTTCTACAGCCATTGAATTGCAGGAAAAAGGACTGCGGGTTGCAGTGCTTGAAGCGCTGAAGATAGGCGGCGGCAGCACCAGCCACAGCACAGGTAACCTGTATTACACCACCGATAAAAATCTTGATGAACTCCGTTCTAAGTACGATACCGAAACAGTTAAGAACATAGTGGCCGCGCGATCAGCCGCCTTAAACAGGATAAGTGCGCACGTTAAGAACTACAGGCTCGACTGTGATTTTGTGCGTGTGCCATGGTATTTATATGCTGCTGATGAAAGTCAGACCAAATTAATAGAAAAAGAACTTGAAGCCGGACTGGAAGCTTCAACAGGAATCAAAGAGGCTGATCCTGCACATATTCCCTTTAAAAGTTTTAAAGCTGCTGTGGTCAATGATCAGGCTCAGCTCAATCCTATGCGCTATGTACAGCAGCTCGCCGCTGCCGTTCAGTCAGAAAATCTCATCATACATGAGTGTACCAGGGTAACCAAAGTTGAGAACGACGGTGGTCTCCAGATCCTGCATACTGATAATGCCTCAAAAGTGTTTGCGAAGTTTGTGGTTCAGGCAACGCACACACCAAAGGGTATTAAATTTGTACATACTTTATTAGGACCCTATCGCGAATATGGCATCGCCTGTCGCATCTCAGATCAGAAATTCCCCCAGGGCATTTTCTGGGGTTATTACAACAACGGCGAAAAAATTTCGACACGTTTGTATGAGCGTGGAAATGACAAATTTCTTATTGTGGTTGGAAAACCCCACAAAGTAGGTCAACAGCACGACAACGAATCCAGGATAAGAGAGCTGGAGGAATTTGCCAGAACCAATTTCAGCATTGAGGAAGTAAGCTACCGCTGGGGTGGGCAGCATTACCGCCCCGCCGACCTCTTACCATATATCGGAAAAGATCCTGCGGAAGAAAACAATTTTATTGCAACCGGGTTCTCAACCGACGGTTTGGTTTATGGCACACTCTCCGGCATCATCATCGCGGATCTCATTAACGGCAACACCAATCAGTGGAGCGAATTATTTGATCCGGAGCGCCGGCAACCTTTAAAGGCAGCCAAAAATTTTCTGAAGGAGAACCTTAATGTGGTGGCGCAATTCGGAAAAAATCTGCCAGGTGTAGGCGAAGCTGATGATTACAAAGATATACCTGCAGGCGAAGGAAAGATCATTGACCGAAAAGGACAGAAGATAGCTGCGTTTAAAACCGAGAGTGGTGACCTGCATATTTGTTCTGCAGTATGCACGCACATGGCGTGTATTGTAAACTGGAACAACGCAGAAAAATCATGGGATTGCCCCTGTCATGGCTCGAGATTCAAACCAGATGGCACCGTGCTGGAAGGCCCTGCTTTTGAACCTTTAAAACAACTTTCAGAGATCAAAAAAATGTAAGAATCAGGCAGGAAATTGATTGATTTGACAACAATATTTCCCTGTTAACCGATTGATTTTCCCATTTAAGCCAATATCCAGTAAACACCTCTTTTATCATTGTAGTTTTACTTCAGAAACAACACCTGAATATTTAAAGACAAAAGCCAGTTCAAACAGGCTGAGTCGCAAAACTGAAGGAGGGGCTTTAGGACCCCGCTCGCCTCGCATAGCTAAGGCGGAGCGAGGTAAGGTCCGGCCAGCCAGGTACTTTGTACCAGGCAACAATTAGTAAAATGGTTTTAAGACCCCGTAAGGTCTGGCCAACAACAAATGACTATAGGGCCCCGCTCGCCTCCGCGAAGCTATGGCGAAGCGAGGTAAGGCCCGGTCAACAACAAAAACGGCTTTAGGACCCCGCTCGCCTCGCATAGCTAAGGCGGAACGAGGTAAGGTCCGGCC
>JAEZDS010000045.1 GCA_023433205.1 Bacteroidota bacterium | reverse complement strand
GGCACATACCTGTTGTCACCGTAACATGAAAGTGAAGTGGAGTTATTCACGTACTCAACCTCTCGCTCGTGCCTGTCCTTTTTAAGGTTTTTGCCCAGCTGCATATCGTGAGCAGAAATGGGTTCAAGCAGGTTGAGCTTAACAAAGTGTTCGTATTTCAGTCCGCTTATCTTTTCGATGATCTTTCCTAACACAAGGTATCCTACATTGCTGTATGAATAGTGTGTGCCAGGTGCAAAATGAAGGCCATTGCCGAGTTTAAATCTAATAAGTGTTGAATCGCCAACAGGATTTGGCGCCTCCTCAACTGCTGTAACATGAAGGGGAAAAAAAGGAGGGTCGCTGTGACGGTATGGCCCGTAAGGTACAGTCCGGTCCCAGCCCGCTGTATGTTCAAGCAGATGTCTTACTGTAATGTCATAAACGCGCGGATCTTTAACTTTTTCGAGGTAGTATGGGTCATTAATAATTCTGTCCGCTCCAAAAACCTTAGCATCCATGTCCAGTTTCCCTTCCTGTACAAGTTTCATTATGGCAATAGAGGTGATGGGTTTTGAAATGCTGGCGATCCGGTAAAGGTCGTTTGGCTGCGCCGGCCTTCCGGTTTTTTGATCGGAAGTGCCGAAGGCGCGGTTATAAATAAGTTTGCCGTTTTTTGTTATGGCTATTGAACCGGCGTTTAGTCCCCACTGCTGCATAAACTGTTGTATGGAGTTATCAACTCCCGCCATTTGCGGCACAAAAACACCGGTCTGACCTTGCAGCACTGTAAAGAAAAGCAACAAAAAGGGCTGAATTATCCTGATAAAATTATGTTTGTGTGTGTTTGTCATGGTCTATTTACTCCCCCTTTGCTAACTAACTATTCCGGGATCATGTGTGTGAAGCCCCTGAACGATAGCTGCGGGATCGTAGAGTTATTATACGTTGAAACGGCATAAAGTTTCGATGAAAGCTGTTAAAAGTTGTTTGCAATTTTTGGGAGGTTGAAGTGTGTATCCCTGGTGCTGCCACCATTGTTTATCCGGGCCAATGATAAGAAACGTTAAAGTTGCCGGACAATTTTTTGCCACGAATTACCTCGATATTACAGCATAAATCGCCATGTTTGCAGCAATGGAAGTAGCCGGTTATATCCTGGCGGGGATGGTTGGGATTGTTATGGGTTTAACAGGCGCCGGAGGTTCAATTCTGACCATTCCTCTGCTGGTGTATTTTTTTAAAATGGAGCCTGTAAGTGCCGGGGCTTATTCTCTTTTTATTGTGGGCGCCACCAGCATCATAGGCGCAGTGCCCAAATTTAAGCAGAAACTGATCGATCTGAGAACTGCCCTGGTTTTTGGACTTCCAGGACTTCTGTCGGTTTTTGCTACACGTTATTTACTGCTCCCGCTTATCCCCGAAGAGTTGTTTTCATTCGGGTCCTTTATTCTTTACCGTTCAACCGTCATGATGCTTGCCTTTGCAGCACTGATGTTGGCCGCCTCGGGATCTGTGATCAGAAAAAGTAAAAAACGCTCAGCCGCTGAAGCTGAAACCGGCATCTCTAAGTTGATGTTTCAGGGAGTGTCGGTTGGACTCGTGACAGGTTTGCTGGGCGCAGGAGGTGGATTCCTTATTGTTCCGGCACTGGTGCTCATCAGTAAATTACCCATAAAAGTGGCCGCCGGAACTTCCCTGCTTATAGTAGCAGCCAATGCTATGGCCGGCTTTTGGGTAGTGTGTTAGAAGGGAATTTTGCCGTAGATTGGTTGCTGATGGCTAAATTATGCGGGCTGGCAGTGCTGGGAATATTTGCAGGGAGCGCACTCACCTCGGTAATAAAGGGCTCGGATTTACGAACGGGTTTTGGCTGGTTTATTTTATTGATGGGCTGTGTTATTATTGTGGTTGAAATTCATAACATGGTTGTGCAATAAAGTGTTTTGGTTTAATTTCCCGAAAAATAAATGCTGCGAAAAAGGTTTTTTAAAGGGAGCTGCCGTACGTTCCCCGCATATCAAATCATAAAAGGAATTAAAACATGGATAAATTAGATGATCTTCAGCATGTTCTGGAGCCAGCGCTTGTTGAAGAAATTAAAGCCCTGGGCCCGCCACTCACTTTAAAAGAAGGCGAGGTGATCATGGACTACGGAAAAAAAATTCGTTTTATGCCACTTGTTATTGAAGGAACCATAAAAGTGATGAAACGCGATGAGGAGGGCAGGGAAGTGCTGCTATATTATCTTGGCTCCAGTGAAAGTTGCGCGCTGGCATACGCCTGCTGCATGGAGGATAAAAAAAGCGAGATAAAGGCCATCGCCGAAGACACAGTGACGCTGGTTGCTATCCCTCATGAAAAACTCGACGAGTGGCTGTACAAATACAAGAGCTGGAAAAGTTATGTCTTCCGCAGTTTCACCCAGCGTTTTAATGAAATGCTGAAGTCATTTGACAACATGGCATTTAAAAAACTTGATGAGAGACTGGTTACTTATCTGCGTGAAAAATCAAGGTTAGCCGGAAAAAAGCTGCTTCAGCTTTCTCATAACCAGATAGCGGAGGATCTGGGGACATCCAGAGTGGTGATCTCGCGGCTGCTGAAACACCTTGAGAATGATAAAAAGTTGTTACTGTACCGCAACGAAATAAAACTGCTGCAGGATTTTTAGACGGGGCAATGTTTTTTGTGCGTGCAGAGGTGCTTTGTTAGGGCTTAGGGGAGAGTGCAGATTACGCGCTCGATAGAATACGGGAGCACGCAAGGGTTTTTATGGGAGAGCAAATTGCGCGCGGAGAGAGCACGCAAAGAAAAATTGTAGAGTCGGAGGTGTACCTCCAAAGCCGCGATCGATAGAATACGGGAACACGCAAGGGTTTTTATGGGAGAGCAAATTGCGCGCGAAGACGCTGCGCCTACGCTGAAGCTACGGCGTAAGCGTAAAGCACGCAAAGAAAATTAAAGAGTCGGAGGGGAACCTCGCAAAACGCGCTCGATAGGATACGGGAGCACGCAAAGATATTTATGGGAGAGCAAATTGCGCGCGTAGCGATGCCTCGCAAGTGCGAAACACGCAAAGAAACGCTATTTCCTCAGGGTCCATATCGTACCGCTGTTCCGGATACATATGGAATATACACTGCATAGGAGAATTTTACATTGATCACGGCATGTGCTCCATGCTTTTTAGCCTCTTCTTTTAATTTTTGCAAAAGTTTTTCGGGCCTGTGAAATATTGAGCCGCTTGCTTCAATGTAGCGGATCTCCACATAATTTTTGTTCGGCCCTTCAGTGGTGAACACCTGTACCTGACCTTCGCCAGATTGCAGGTTAGCGGTGTTTACTGTGACACAACTCTGCATGAAGCAAAGGAGCAAAAAACAAATTGATCTTACAGGAGGTTTTGTCATGTGCTTATTTTTCAGATCATAATACAATACCTTTAAAAGTAGCAAAAATTGCCTCTGTACTCCCTGCCTGCGCTCAAAAAATAAAAGCTGCGGACAATAGATGTCTGCAGCTTTTTTAAGTCGGTGCCTGAGTGGCTTTAAAGACTTTCCAGCCAGTTTGTAACTTCTTCCTTGGTTTTACCGATCTTCTGCTGGAGGCGGCCTACCAGCTCATCTTCCTTACCATCTTCGTATTTAAGATCATCGTCTGACAGGTTGGCGTACTGTTGTTTTGCCTTGCCTTTGATCTCGTTCCAGTTTCCTTTTAGTTTCAGTTTTGTAGAGTTCATGACTTTTAAGTTTTAGTTTAACGATGATTACTGTTGCAATCCCGATGCCAGAAAAATATTTGTATTTGCGGGAAAATTCTCCCCCTTTTGTTAAATGAATAAAAAACCTGCATGCACGGGTTTGGATTCTGTTGCTCCGGCGTGGATTTTCAAAGTCAATTGATCGTTGATAGCAGGCAATATTTTATGACTTCAAACCTTAGTCTCCATTTTTATCGTTATGCGTTGTCAGAACAATCATTTTGTTACTTTTGGTTCTTTTTCAATCATCCGCCTAACCTTTGCCTGATATGTCAAAGCTCAAGTTCCTGCCCGGGAAGCTTGTCGCCGGTGCTGTGCGCAGTTATGCTCACCTTATTGCTGGCAGTGCGCGGCCGCCGGTGCTGCAGCAGATCACTCTCAGGCGACTTCTGCAATTGGCGGGCTCCACCGAATTCGGAAAACATTATCATTTTGAAAGTATGCTGCGTGACGACAGCTTTCAGCAGTTGTTCAGTGCCGCTGTTCCCCTGTACCAATACAACAGTATGTTCAGCAGCTGGTGGCACCGCACCTTAAGTGGGGAGGAAAATGTTTGCTGGCCGGGGCGCACTTCTTATTTTGCACTAAGCTCAGGTACTTCGCAGTCAGCCAGTAAAAGTATACCCGTAACAGGACACATGCTGCGATCGACCCGTAAAGTTGGGTTGCTGCAACTGGCAAATCTCAGCAGCCATTTACTTCCGCCCTCAATACTGCGAAGGCAGGTGCTGATGGTTGGAGGCAGCACAGCACTCAGTGAACAAAACGGGCAATGGCTGGGTGACATGAGTGGCATAAGTATGCTGCATATGCCCGGCTGGTTTGCCCGGCATTTTGCGCGGCCAGGAAAACAGATATCGGATCTTCGCGGCTGGCCTGAAAGGCTGGAGGCTATGGTTAAAGCGGCACCCTTGTGGGATGTTGGCGTTGTTTGCGGCATCCCCTGCTGGGTTCAGATCTTGCTGAAAGAGATAGTTACCCGTTACAGGCTCGCGCACATCAGAGAACTTTGGCCTCACTTTTCGTTGTATGTTCACGGAGGGGTTGCAATTGAACCTTATCGCGCAGGTATTTCAGATCTTGCCGGACAAAAACTTTCATTTACAGAAACTTATATGGCAAGCGAAGGCTCGTTTGGTTTCCGAACCGGTCCTGACCGTGAAGGTATCCGTCTGATCCCGCATGCAGGCATCTATTATGAGTTTATTCACTTTAATGAACGGAACTTTGATGAGCAGGGCAATATTAAAGGACAGCCTGTTGCGTGTACCCTTGCAGAAGTAAAGGCAGGTGTTCCTTATGCGATGGTGATCAGTACCTGTGCCGGCGCGTGGAGGTATGTGATTGGTGATGTTGTTCAATTTACAGATGTGTACATGAAGGAGATCGTGATCCTTGGAAGGACTTCACAGTTCCTGAATGTGTGCGGCGAACATGTATCTATCCACAATCTCAGTCAAACGATTGAGCTGGTTTGTTCGCAACTGGAAATAAAAATTGACGAGTTTGCGGTGGAAGCAGTAAAAGAGGAAGAAGGTTTTACCTATCGGTGGTTCATTGCTTCAAAGATGTGTGCAGATCAAAAGCTGTTGCAGCGGATGTTTGACGGTGCGCTATGCAGTATAAATGATGATTACAGCACAGCACGTGCCGCCAATTTACTGAACCTTCACGTTGAGGTTCTGCCTCCGGACATCTTTTACGGCTTCCTCCGTTCTCAGGGCAAAGAGGGAGGCATGTTTAAATTTCCCCGGGTGCTGAGCGGCACTTTGCTCAGCAGCTGGTTAAATTACCTGCAGCAACACAGCTATCAGGCGGCCGGTACCCTACTCTGATTGCCGGTTACGGAGAGTTGTGACGGCCGGCACTAAACTGCGGCCAGACCTCACCAGCAGCCAGGTGCTTCCGCCTGCAAGCAGCAGCGATAAAATTACCGTTATGGGGGAGCCCAGGTAATAATTGAATTTTTCAAGATCGGTAAGCCGCTGCCCGTTAGTGCCGTAAAGGTGCTCACTTCCGAACATCACCACCATCCAGCCAAAATGTATTGCCCAGGCATAACCTATGTGCCGGCTGTGAAGGATAAGGTTGTTTTTCAGAAGTGCAGTGAGGAACAGGCTCAATAGTGCGCCAGAGTGCAGGTAACCCGGGTCGCGGAACACCCATTTATAGAACACAAGGTGCAGGACTGCGACAGCCAGGGCCAGGGCAGCCGAGGAGAGCAGCGGTGCCATATTTAGTTTGTGAACGAGCAGATACAAAAGTAAACTGCCAAGAATGATCTCCTCATTAAGAATGTAAAAAACATCATGAACATAACTCTGCACACTGTGCATGCTTAAAACTATTCCTCTGCCTGAAGCCAGGAACCAGATGAGCAGGAAAGAGATCGTGAAGCTGAATACCGTAGTGAGGAGAACGTAAAACAGATCTTTGCCCCTGATGGAGAGACCGCCGACCCTCCTGAAGGATGATCCCCAAACCAGCCATCCAAAAAAGCAAACCAGCAAAAAACCAAGGGCCGAGTACCACCAGGCATAATAAAAATCGTAGGAAAAGTGCAGGTGTGAAACAAACAAAAGCAGTAAAGCTGTAAGCTGGAAGGCTGTTTTTTTTTCTGGGAGAATTCCGGGCGGCATTTTTGAGATAGATTGTGCGTAAAATGTAGTTGCTAAAAATACGAAAAGCAGAGAAGTATCTGAATAAGACGCGTTTCAAGTGTTTTGGTTTGGTGCTGCTGTATTTAGACCCAGATCAGTGATTGTTTTTTCGCAAGCACTACTGGGGCTGCAATATCCTGTGTTCAAAGATGAAAATGATCATCCAATAAAAATTCAGTTTGAAAATTCTTTTCCGAAAGTGAACTTGAGAAGGAAAACCGGCAACAGTCTTGGATTGTATTCGGGATAGTAGGTGTCGAAGGAATATTCTTTAATCTGCGAAAAATGTTGTTGGTCTGCGTTGCTGCTGGTGAAATTTAGTGCAATGCCAAGGCCAGATTCAATTCTGATAAAAAACTGCCGTGTATTTTTCATTTTTCTTCCAAAACCAATGCCGCAATGTGGCCTGAGCGTATTAGGGTGGTAACCTTCCTCATAACCAATATCCCTGATAGCATTGCGTATTCCGATCCACTCAAATACATAATTTTTATTGTTGCTAAAATAAAAGTTGGTGGCGTAATGGATATTGATGATGCTGGTGGGTGAGCCTGGGAAATGGTTAGACAGGTTAACTGCCAACCTGTGTTCTGTAGAGGGGTTTGTGTAGAGGCTGAGTCCCGTATTCAGCGAGTTGTACAGAAATGCCGGCAGTATTGAAAGATCTACTCCCAAACGGCTATTGTGTCTTTTATACTCCGCATTTTCTCTATGTGGATCTTCTTTCGTCTGAGCGCCGGCGTTGGCACATAACAGAAACAGGGGCAGAGTGAAACTAAAAAATGTGCAGGAGACTATTCTTGGCATTTACTGTCAAATAGATGATTACTCTTGTAATTCTAATTTAAAAAGCGAATTGGTCCACTTCGGTTTTCTGGGGAACGGCAGACTAAAGATCGCTTTTCTTTCAAAGAAAAGCAAAAACTAAGAAGGCCAGAGAAGCGTCTTATCAAAATCGCTATCTTTCTGCTCTAAATCGCACGTATCAAAACAATCATCTATACCGCGCTGGTGTCTCTGGCTTTGCTGATGATGATTGTATTTCTGACTCCAGTTGCATTTACAGCCTGTGCAGTGAAAAGTTTCTGGTGTACACTCGCCTACGGTCTAACAACTTCAGGCGGACCGGCAGGTTTTGGGATTCTGCTGGTAATCACCGGCTTTTTTTATGCCTGGAGTCAGCCCACCGGCAGACAAAGGATTCTCACTTTTTTGAAGGCCACCGTCTCGCTGTCTTTGTTCTTTCTTCTGCTTGCCATATTAAATGAACGTTATACCAAGCATTTTCTC
>JAEZDS010000036.1 GCA_023433205.1 Bacteroidota bacterium | reverse complement strand
TTTGGGCTGAATAAAGGACTTTTTGGGATCTGCTGTTTTTACATCAGGATTTCCATTGATAATGGTTTCAGCAAGATACCGGAGTGTTTTGGTTCCTCTGTCGGCGCGTTGCTGTTCTACTGTGAGTTCAGGATGCTCACCAATAAAGTTTACCGTCACGTAGCCTTTTCTGAATTCCTCGTGGTTGATCACATTTTCCAGAAAAGGAATATTTGTTTTTACACCTCTGATCCTGAATTCGCGGAGTGTACGAAGAAGGCGCAGTATCGTACCATTCCAGGTGCGACCATTGGCAGTTACTTTCACCAACATTGAGTCGAAGAAAGGCGATATCTTAACGCCCGGATAAGAACTTCCCTCGTCAATACGTATGCCGTGTCCGCCCGCATTCCTATAGGCGATGATGGTGCCGTAGTCAGGTTTAAAGTCGTTTGCGGGGTCTTCTGTTGTGATGCGGCACTGAATAGAGAATCCTTTACATTGCAGACTTTCCTGACTTTCGATACGGATCTCCGGATCTGAAAGCTGATGTCCGCAGGCGATAAGTATTTGTGATTTTACAATATCAACGCCTGTTACTTCCTCTGTTACTGTATGTTCAACCTGTATGCGGGGATTAACTTCAATAAAATAAACATGGTCGTATTTGTCAACCAGAAATTCCACTGTTCCAGCGTTGTTGTAACCAACTTCACCCGCTATGGCAAGTGCATATTTATATAACTTTTCTTTTGTCTCCTGTTTTAAACTAGGCGCAGGTGCAATCTCAACTACTTTCTGAAAACGCCGCTGCACACTGCAGTCTCGTTCAAAAAGATGAACCAGGTTGCCGTGTTTATCGCCCAGGATCTGGATCTCGATATGTTTGGGACTATCAATGAATTTTTCAAAGAAAATGGTGTCATCACCAAAGGCGGTGAGCGCTTCTCTTTTGGCTTCTTCAAACAGCTGCTTCAGATCTTCTTCCTTGCGTGCAACGCGCATCCCTCTGCCGCCGCCGCCTGCCGCCGCTTTCAGCATGATGGGGAATCCTATGTTTTTGGCTTCCCATAAAGCGGTTTCATAACTGTCCAGCTTTTTTTTGCTGTCTTTGATCATGGGAACTTCCACCCGCAGGGCAACTTTTTTTGCCGCCACCTTGTCGCCAAGCTGGGCCATAATTTCCGGATCAGGTCCTACCCAGATGATATTATTTTCCTGACATTTTTCGGCGAACTTTACATTTTCCGAGAGGAAACCATAACCGGGATGGATAGCTTCAGCGCCTTCACGTTTGGCAACGGCGATTATCGCGTCAATATCCAGATATGGTTTCAGGGGCTCGTTATCATTGCCGATCTGATAAGCCTCGTCGGCCTTATATCTGTGTAATGAATAACGGTCTTCGTAAGTATATACCGCTATAGTGCGGATGTTGAGTTCGTGTGCGGCACGGAAGACCCGTATAGCGATCTCTCCGCGGTTTGCAACAAGCAGCTTGGTAATTTTTTTTGTCATAGCTATTTGCCCAAAGATATCTCTGCTACGACAGTCGCCCGTGATATTTCGGTGACCGGGTGTTTTGAGGTGTTAAAACCGGTTCGGGCCTCCCCTCTTTTAGAGTACGCTTAACCTTTCCTGTAGTTACAGGTATTCAGTTAACCATAGTGATCGTACGGGAGTTCGTTCCTCCCACACAATGGTGATATAGGAAACAGCTGAAAACTTTTTCGCCTTTTCGTCAGTCAGGAACCTTCATTCGTCGGCGAAATCCAAAGATTGGGCCAAAAGTGGGTGCCTGATACAGTTAATCACGCTTCCACATCCATAATTGTGCTTAATTTCGTTCCGGTTAAAGCCCCGCACCCAGCTTTATATGAGAATAAAAGGCCCGAATTTACTGGCTCTCCTTTTAATCTGCCTGTGCTTCGTAAATGGCACAGCCCAAACTTATCCTGCATCTCTCTCAACACAGTTAACAGGTCCGCGCAGTATTTTCCTTGATGAGTACAGCGATCCCTTTAAACCACGGATCAAAACAACTATCTTTTTTACCGATTTTACCGTTCCCAGCTGGCAGTTCGCGCTGAAACTGAAGATCACCGGTCCCAATGGCATTCTGATCTTTACCAGTCCCAATGCCAAACCGGCTATTCCGGTTGCCGTGGCGCCGGGTCAGCCTTACGAGTTAAGCGGTGCAGACCTGGCCTTTTACTTTAATTACAATAACCTCATTTTTACCGGCATCACCCGTTCGCAGCTGGAGCTTAATCATCGGCTGCCCGAAGGTTTGTACACTTTTTGTTTTGAAGCGATTGATTATGAAAGCGGGCGTTCTCTATCCCATCCGGCCTGCGTTAGCGCCTACCTTGCTTTAAATGATCCGCCACTTGTGGTATCACCGCAGAATGGTTCTGTAATCGAAAATATTTCAATGCAAAACATACTAATGCAGTGGCAACTCTCTAACGCGCATGCTAATATCGATCTCAATCATATCAGTTATCAGATCAATCTGTATGAGGTAAATAACAACTGGGTAAATCCTGCCACAGCTATTATCAACAACCAGGCCTTGCCAATATGGCAATCTTTCCCTCAAAAACAGAATACTTATATCTACGGTCCTGCTGAGCCTCCACTCGAAAAGGGAAAACGTTATGTTTTTACGGTGAAAGCAACCGAGGACAATGGCAGAGGAAGTTTCAAAAATGACGGCGTTTCAATGCCGGTTCACTTCAGGTACGGTTATGCTGAAAATGACACCATTCTGCTTCAGGCACCAGTTCAGGATTTTCAGTTTACACTGAGTACGCCATCTCAGTTTATATGGAAAAAGCCTCAAAAAGCAATGCCGGGACAGATGGTGATTTACACGATGCGACTGGTTGAGGTGTTGGAATCGCAAACGCCTGACGCCGCAATTCTCAATAACAGTCCCTTTTTTCAGCAGACTTTTCTTGCTACAAGTAATCCGCTCATTAACAAAACTATTCCCGTGGCGATATGGGCGAATATTAAACGTATGGGTAAATATGCCTGGCAGGTAACTGCGCAAAGCGGCATGCAGGAGATAGCTAAAAGTGAGGTGCGTACCTTTACCGGTCCGCCTGAGATAGAATTTTTTATAGCCGGAGGTTTTTTAATGGAGGTAACCCGCCTTGATCTTTTCAACAAAACAGACAATATCATATCGGGCCGTTGCAGAACCAAATTGCGCAGTGACAGTGTCGAAAAAACCGAATTCGCATTTCAGAATATTAAGATCTCGCCAATTGGCAGCAATGAATGGGTGATGAGCGACGGACTGATCAGTGATAAAATTACCGCATCTGACTATACTTTTCAACCACAAACTATTGCTGATAATAAAGAGGCCTGGTTCAGCGCCGACAGCATTTATGTAAATACAAGTGGGCTGAAACTTGCCGGTATTCTGCGCTGGAAACTCCCGCACCTGGGCGTTTCGGGTCAGGAAGAGATGCTGCTTACCAAACGGTGTAAACTTTCGCTTGCAAACATTTCTTTTTTGTTTAATGGTTCAGCCCCCGTTTCACTTGATAAGAACTACCAGATAGTGCTGCTTGATCCTTACAATTTTAAACTGAGAATCAATCAAAGCAGCAATTTCAGTGTTTACCAGAACACTTATGAAACATCTTTCAACGGATTTGTGCAGATGCCTTCCAATGTAATGACCACTGCCAGCACAGCTGCCAACATCTCATTCTCCCAGACAAAACAGTTGTTTTATATAGCTCAGCAGAACAGGGAAGATTGTGAATCTATAAGGCTTGCAGCCAACACTGCTTTTGAACTGCTGCCGGTTGATTACGTGATAGATCTTTCGGAAAAAGACAGTCCGGGTGAATTTAGTACGGATACGGAGTGGAAAGGTGTTCATGTAAGCCGGGCACTTTTTTCCGTGCCTGTTGCCGCTGAAGGCAGTGGACAGATCACTATGTCACTTGCGAAAAACTACACCATAAGCAATTCAACCAGCGACACAAACCAGCTGCATATTACGCACCGGGGACTTTTTCTCCGCTCAACCATAGTGCTTGAACATGCAGATTCGTTGAAGTTCAATGGATTCCCGACCAAAAGCGGCTACTTTTATTCCAACATTTCAGAAAGTGAGATGATCAGAACTTTTATCAGTGGCAACATCAACATTCCAGTAATTGATACAGCCACGGTATTTCCCTATTACATTGAAATGGGAGATTTTGGTTTTAATGAGGGGTACCTGCTGAATGGATTGGCGAATACCACCTTCACTTTTAATGCGGCCGGCAGTGCAGAGCAGCGGATAATGGTGAGCATCAAACGTGCACTTTTCAGGAACCGTAACCGGCTGGAGATGGACCTTGATTTGCACTGGCCTTATTTTAACCTTCAGCTGAATGGTGTAAACCGTTTCTCGGCCTGGGGCAACGGCAATATAGGATTTGATGTGCCAAACGGGAAACACGCCCTTAGTTATCAGGCGCAGGGTAAGGCAAGTAATTTTGATATTACAGTTGACCATATAGGTTGCGGCAGAAATGGCAATGTGTACGCCTTTGGTGCCAGCGCCAATATTAACATGGATGAGGAGATCAGCGGGGAGACAGGACCCCCGGTGATCAACGCCTATTCAATTTACAGGAACCCGTTGCTTACCGGTACACTTTCGGTGCCGCTCAGCAGCCTTCAGTCTTCAGTCAGCAGCAGCACTATAACAACTTCAGCGAGTTCGTCCTCACAGCTCGGTGGAAGTGCCGCAGGTTATTCAAGCGCTATCAGTGCGGGGATGAATGATGTTCTGGGAGAGTTCGGTTTTAACGGCAGCGATACCATCACGCTAAACATGAGCAACGATAAAAACGTTCGGCCATTGATTAGCGGCAATGTGGTTACGCAGGTGCAGCAGGCCCTGGATATAATCTTCAAATTAAAACCTTTTATTGTTGAAGGCGGGATAAGCGACAGAGACTGGGAGGTGCTTTACCGGTTTCAAAGGGCACTCAGCAACGACCTTGTTCAACAGGCGCAGATCACCAATGCAAGAGGTTTACTTGATTTTGTATTAAACAAAGTGGTTGAAGGGTTGATCACGCGTATCAATAGCCGTATTGAAGAAGTTGGACAACTTGCCGTAGGGAAGGTGCGGGGAGCCATCAATAGCAGGATCGCCGATCCAATCAACAATAAGATTGACAAAGCGCTGGGGTCGGTTTTTACTAAACTTCAGCAAAAGGCTTTACTTGGGGTTGAGGATAAGTATCATGAGGCAGTGATCAGCACTTTTAGTATTACCAAAGCAAGTCTCAGTAACGCTATCCGAAACGCCGTTCAAAATAGTTTTGAAAACAACATCACTGCCAAACTCGACCGTACCATTCAGCTATGTGTTATTTCTAAGGTTACCGGTTTTGTACGTAAAGAAGTAAGTGCTGCCGGACAAGAGCTGATAGGCAGTGGCGTTAACGCCCAGATCGACCTTCAGCAGATCTGGCAGAACGGCGGTAGTATGTTTGCCGATGTGGCCGACACCGTGCGCGATGTGGTGATGCAGCTGAATGCGCACAATTTTGTAAATACAGCTGAAAGTCTGGTTGAGGATGCTATTAATGGAATTGACTGGGATGCTGTGGCAGCTGAGATACTTAACGGACTCATAGCAAAAAGCATTCCTCAGGCGATTGCCGCAGCTCTGTCAGATAATCTTGCGCAGGCGGCCGGGCCTTATGCCGCAGCGGTATTGAGCACTGTAAAATTTGATTTCAGTAATCTTGGTGAAAAACTACAAAACGGACAGCTTGATCAGATAGTAAAATTCGATCCCACCAATATTTATATTCAGAGTCCTGCCGTTGATATACGAGGTACGCTGATCTTTAAGAAGGATGATCCTGTATATGGCGACAGCTGGCAGGCAGATGTATTGGTGCGTGTAAAAGTTCCGAAAAAGGATAATCCCATCGAATGCACCGCTTTTTTCCTGAATGGAAAAACCAGTGGTGCAAATGGCGAGTTCACTTACTGGATGGCTAAGCTTGGTGTAAGCGGCCTGAACATTCCGCTTACTCCTGCACCACTTGTATGGGACGCGGCCGACGGTTATGCTTACAGTAAAATGAAAAAACTGGCTGCGCAAACTGTACTGCCCGACCACACCAATAAATTCGGACTGGGATGTAGCTTTACATTTTTTGATCAGCAATCTTCCGGGGCGAGTATGATTTTAGCGCTTGGCGCCGAAGCGGAATTTAACGATGGAGGGTTTTACATCGAGCTCAATGGTAATGCAAGTATGATGAATTTCCAGAAACTGAACGGCAAGTACAAGTCACCTGGTTTTGTAACAGGCACCGGCAGTATTGGCTACTACAAAACACCGGAAGTAAGCAAAGTGGCCGGTAACTTTGATGTGCAGCTGCACACCCAGCCACTGCTTTGCGCTGGTGGAAATGCGGGTTTTGATCTGCGCGGCAGTAACAACTGGAAAGTGTGGGTGGGTACACAGGAGAGTCCCTTCGCAGTAAAATTATTGTGTAAAGATTTTCTGCAGAACACCGCCTATTTGCAGGTAGGTAACTCCGGATTTTCGGCAGGTTTAAGTTGTAATGTTGATGTCAATGCCCGCAGTCCGTGGATACAATGCAGCGGCATTAAAGTGCGTGGTTTCGCTTCTTTTGGTTTTGGCTACAATGTTGTAACTTCCATCGAGTGGGAGCCGGCATTTAAGATCACAGAGGCAACAGTGAGCGCCTGGGTGAGCGCGGCACTTGGTATAGATTATGAAACACTGGGCGCTAGTAGTTCGCTTACCCTTGCGGGAGTGAGTCTGGCCGGAACATTGAGTTATAAAAGTCAGCCCGAATCTGAATTACATGGTGCGCTCAGCGGAAATATAACGGTGGTTGGTTTTAGTGTAGGATTCGATACCGAAGTGCATTACAGTCTCAGCCAGCAGAAGATCCTCGACTGATCACAGCGCTCTGAAACTATATCCCTGCTTTTGGAAGTGGTCCAGAAAAAGGGGCAGGGTGTGTTTTAGATTTTTTTCTGCTTTGATGTTATCATGAAAAAGAACAATGCTGCCCCCCTGAGTGTTTTTGATCACGTTCCGCACACAATCTTCCTGTGGAATATTTTCATAATCGTAACTGATCACATCCCATAAAATGATGCGGTAACCACGCCTCACAAGGCTGCGGTACTGGCCGGGGCTTAATTGTCCGTACGGTGGCCTGAAAAGATTGTTATTCAGAAGTTTCCTGCATTCGTCAACCTCTTTCATGTAAACGGCCACACTGCGTTTAAATCCTTTGGGATGGTGCATGGTGTGATTGGCGGCCCTGTGTCCTTCTCTGGTGATCCGCTCAAAGATGGCCGGATTTCGCATGATATTATCTCCTACGCAGAAGAACGTAGCCTGCGCATCGAATTTTTTGAGTTCATCAAGCACCCATTCGGTGAGACCTTCAACAGGGCCGTCGTCGAAAGTGAGATAAATGTTCTTTTTCTCCCTGCCAAAATTCCACACAGCCCGCGGATAGATCCTTTTCAGAAGCGAGCGGGGCTGTATCAGGAACAGGTTCTTCAATAGCGTAAAAGCTTATCAGGGCATTTGCGGTTCTCCCATGGGGGCAAACTCCTCCGGACCCATAACGCTGGTGAGTCTGTTCATGAACTGATCAGCCAGCTCTTTCTGGCCAAATTCCTGCGCAAGACCTGTAAGACGTTTCAGGATCTCTTTTGCCTGCGTGATATCCCTCTGGTAAGCCGGTCTGCGGTGAGGTTTCTGTGCAAGATAAATACGCAGATCGGCTTCATAGATATCAAACATTTTTTTCGCCAGGGCATTGGCCTTATCAAATTTTCTGAGTTCGTAGTAGGCTCCCGTTATGCTGTAAACTGTTGCGTCGAAAGGAATGTTTTCGTCCGGCATCACTTCAAGGCACTTGTCGAGTACTGCCTCGGCTTTTTTATCCTGTCCCTCCGAAAGCAGTGCAGATGCAAGAATACTCATCTGCATCCGCAGATTGCCTGCCATACGTTTACTGTTCTCGTCAAGGTTTACGCCGGGCTTGTCCATTCCTCCCCACTTGAACTTATTCATCACATTGTCGTACATCAGTTCAGTGTTTACGCGGCCACCCTGTGCCTCTTCCATCTCGGTTTGTCTTATTGGCACAAAACGGTAAGCCAGTCCTTCAAGCTGGAAGTATTTTTTCAGGCCAACGTAGGCTTCATCGCCTGTGGTAACGGCGAAGTAAATAGGCCTTTCCCAGTTGTTGCTGGCAATAAGATCAAGCACCATTATGTCGTTTTTGGTGATGTAACCCCTTTTGCCCAGATCCCATGAAACGCGGCTGCTGAAACGATCCATCTCTTCGCGTTTTAGTACTTTGTTTTTGAGTACAAGCGAACTGTCCACGTCTACATACAATTTATTGGTTGGCAGAATTGAGATCAGTTCTCCGCCGGTGTCATATTTTGTCATCGGGTCGTCGTTGAGTGCTGCAGCCAGGGCCTTTTTAAGATCCATTGGCTGCGGCTCGCGGGTGTCGAGGATCATGTAAGAGAGTTTTTCCGCTTCCAGTTGCTCCTGGGGAATAGTAAATGGCACGGGCGGACTATCATAGGCTGCACGGCGCATTTGTTTGATATACCAGTCTGTCTGAAGCAGGCTCAGGTTCACCACACGCACATCGGTTCTGATGCCTTCAACTTCCTGCGCATACCACAGCGGGAAAGTATCGTTATCACCATTGGTAAAAATAATGGCGTTGGGCGCGCAGCTTTGCAGGTAATTGATCGCTGAATCTCTCGCCAGAGTGCGCAGTGAGCGGTTGTGATCGTCCCAGCCCTGAAATGCCATTACTGCCGGAACAACAAGGCAGAGAAGAGCAGAAGCGGCAAATGAGCCCTTGTCTGACATTTTTTTTCTGAAGAAATCATGCAACGCCAGTACTCCGAAGCCTATCCAGATAGCAAAGGCATAAAAGCTGCCGGTGTAGGCGTAATCCCTTTCACGGGGCTGGTATGGCGCCTGGTTGAGGTAAATCACAATGGCAAGACCAGTAAGCAGGAAAAAAGATAAAACCACCCACGCATCAGGCTTGTTCCTTTTGAAATGGAAGACCATGCCGAAGATACCAAGCAGCAGCGGCAGTCCATAAAATGAGTTGTTGGCAAAGTTTCCTTTATCGCGGTAAATGGGGTTGGTGGTGTCGTAATCAAGCCGCCAGTTGTCGAGCGGTGCAAGTCCGGTGATCCAGTTGCCGTCCATGTTGTTGTTGGTGCTTCCCTGCACGTCATTCTGCCTGCCGACAAAATTCCAGTACAGATAACGCAGGTACATGTAATTTACCTGGTAGGAAAAAAAGTAACGGAGGTTGGCCCCAAAGGTCGGCACTTCTATGGTCTCCGGCTCTTCGCCGTACCTGGCATATTTTTTAAGTTTGCTGTTCTCCGAAACATTGCCCCAGAATTTGTAACCGGCTACGTGGTGCGACTGACTGCTGTACATGCGGGGGAAAACAGTGCAGAAGTCTTTCTCGTATTTGGCGATTGATCTTTTGCGCGAGTCAATTACTTTGTAGTTACCATGAACTGTGTCTTTCGCGTAAATGGGATCAGCGTCGCCGAACTCACTGCGGGGTCGCTGAGGGGCACTGTAATACTGGCCGTATAACAAAGGCCAGTCGCCATACTGTTCGCGCAGCAGATAGGAGAGCATATTAGGCGCATTTTCGGGATCGTTCTCATCCATTGGCGGATTAGCGGACGAGCGGATCACCAGCACAAAAAATGAGCTGTATCCTATAAGCAAAGTGGCGAAGCTCAGAAAAACGGCATTGAGAGTAACAGTTTTGGCTTTGTATTTTTTAATGGCATACAGCATAAAACCCATCATCACCAGGCGCGAGACCTTACCAAATCCGCTGGGCGCTGTTATGACGGCGAAAAAAGTGAGCGCTATGGCAGAGTAAAATCCTATTTTAAAAAATTTCTCCTCCCTGTTGGCGGTGTAAATGATAAAAGAGGTTAGAGAAACGGCCAGAAGAATGAAGAACACTATAGTACCTGTACTGAATCCCAGCCCCATTTTGTTGGTAAAGAACACCTCATAGTCGTTGATGAACTTAACCACTTTGGGGATGATGAGATTCTGTACAAGTGCGAGTATCAACACAGAAACGATGCCTGCGGTAAAAAATCCCTTCCAGGTAAATGGCCACTTTTTAAAGTAGATGATAAAGCCGATAGCCGGTATAACCAGCAGGTTCAGCAGGTGGACGCCAATTGAGAGTCCGATCAGGTAGCAGATCAGCACCAGCCAGCGCATGGCTCCCACGGGGTTAACGGTGTCTTCCTCGTCCCATTTAAGGATGGCCCAGAAGACCACGGCGGTAAAAAAGGAGGACATCGCATATACTTCACCCTCTACGGCGCTGAACCAGAACGAATCTGAAAAAGTAAAGGCCAGGCTGCCAATTGCTGCGGAGGTATGCACCAGCCACTGCTGGGTTTTGGTCAGGTTTTCAATAACGCCGCCATAAAACTTCACAGCCAAACGGCTGATGGTCCAGAACAGGAAAAGGATACTGAAAGAGCTGCATAGCGCGCTCATGATGTTCACCATCATTGCAGCGTAGGCCGGATCACCGCCAGCGAAAAGAGTGAAGAACCTGCCCACAATGAGGAAGAATGGAGCTCCCGGCGGATGGCCCACTTCCAGTTTATAGGCGCAGGCAATGTATTCGCCGCAATCCCAGAAGCTTGCGGTAGGCTCGATGGTAAAACAATAAGTAATAGTTGCTATGGCGAAAACCACCCAGCCTACAAGATTATTCAGCTTCCTGAACCCATTTGTCATCATATATAATACGTAATGGTTGCGAAGATAGTATTTTAAGAATTTAATGGGCTTTGACGAAGGCCCTGTGGTTTGAAAATTTCGTCAAATTTTATACAGAAAGTAAAAATTTTAGTATTTTTGCGCTTCCCAAAATTGCCCGATCGTCTAATGGCAGGACTTCAGATTTTGGTTCTGACTATGTTGGTTCGAATCCAGCTCGGGCAACCCTGAAGCAGAAAGGCTACCGCAAGGTAGCCTTTTGGCGTTTCTGGCGTGTGTAGTTGTGAGCCTTTCGCTTCAGGACTTGCCCTCGAGCAGTTAGGATCAGGGTCAAAAGTTGTGGGGAAAGAGGAAAAATCGGAAGTTTGCGTCGCTGAAAAAATAGATAAGTGGACCAATCGTATAACGCCCTTTTGAAAATGATACTTCCAGGATCAATCTGCGAGTATTT
>JAEZDS010000228.1 GCA_023433205.1 Bacteroidota bacterium | reverse complement strand
CGAATGGTTTGAGCATAACATCCGACCCTTGTTTGAAGCCTCACGCTTGAATTTACACGACCAGCTTGCAACCGCAACCACACACGTGGCAACTATTATTGCAGCTGAATTGAAAAAACAAAAAATTAAAACCCTGCTGGTTACCGGTGGCGGGGCTTATAACACTTTTTTGATAGAACAGATCGCTGCAAACTGTGATACCAGAATTAAGCTTCCCGATGCGGAGATAATAAATTTTAAGGAGGCATTGATCTTTGCTTTTCTGGGTTACTTACGACTCAATAACAAGATTAATACACTTGCATCTGTAACAGGGGCGGGCAGAGATAGTGTGGGAGGAGCGGTGTATGAGGGAAATACTAAATACTAAATACTAATTTCTAAATACTAAATACTAAAGGGTACACAGAGGAACACATAGATGGCACAGGTATAATACTAAATACTTCCTATCAAAAGGGCTACCCAAAGGAACACATAGGGGTAAAAGCTAAATACTAATGCCGAGGATGCGGCATTAAGGGCAATTGGCTGAGGTATTGAATACAACGAAATTATTGTTCAAAGTAGAAAAATCAGCTTACTCTTTCAGAAAACGAACTGACTTCATGCGGCCATCACTTAGCACCAGCTGAACAAGATAAAGCCCTGCAGGAGCTTCGCTGATCTCAAACTCCCAGCTATTTGTGTGCGCTGCTCCAAACTCTCGGTAAACACCTCCGTTAGGGCTAATAATCCTGATAAAACTGCCTGTGGCCGGCACCATAAAACTATTAAAATGTATAACAAGATTTGTTTGTACAGGATTAGGAAAAACCTCAAGCCGACCAAATAGTAGCTGAGCTTTATGATTAAGATCTGTAATAGTAGTATCTCCCGGATCAGTTGGGTCAACCGGCTGCGGCGGATCAGGCAATGAATCAACTGTTATTGTGGTACTGGCGCAGCCCGGTATCACACAACCCAAACTATCTGTTTTGAGCAGCCAGCTGCGACCTGGATTTTGTCCGTACATATAACCAACAGCTATAAATCCACCGTCCAGGGCTTGATCAATACCTGTAAGCACCTCGGGGTGGTTAAAAGCGGAGGTATTGTCGTATTCTCGCATCCACACAGGGTTGCCGTTCCTGTCAACTTTCAGAATCACGCCATTGGTGTTATTTTGCGGGTGAACACCATAACCACCAGAAACTACAATACTCCCGTCATTCAGGATTGTAGCATCGTGTATAGAGGTATTCCCTTGTTCTCCATAACTTTTGCGCCAGAGTAATTTAAAATTTTTATCAAACTTGCTGATGTTTAGTTTATAGCGGGCGTCACCCTGGTACCAATAGCTGCGCTCAGTGCCAGTTATTACATAAGTGCTGTCAACCGGAGAGTGATAAATCTTATCTGCGTTCAAACTATAAGATGGACTGCTGATGTATGTATTGGTAATAGCCCCCAGACTGTCTACTGCAATAAGACTGGCTCTATGTACTGTGGCATTAGTACTGTAATTCGTACCAGAAAATATTAATTTCCTGCTTTGTTGATCGAAAAGGGCGCTGCGACTAAAGTAAGTAGGAGCATTTACCTGTATCGTATTGATTATATTCAGGTTACTGTCAATCACCAACACAAAGGGCCATGATATCGTGAAGTTTCCTTTCGCACCAGATAAATAATAACGATTGTCACTGACCTTGGATATACTTGAAAGATTGTAACTAAACTGGTCTTCGCCAAATAGCACCGATTGTACAGTGTCGAGCGTCTGTTTATCCAGCCTGTGAATGGCCACAGCATATTGGCCGTTAACTATAACTCCACCAACTACCAAATAATCCGGCTGAAATTCTGCAGAGAATTGGCGCCCTCCCTGCATATTAAAAAGGTAATCCTGATTAAGCACTGTGAAAGGTTTTATTTTTATTACGTTTCCATTTTTGTCGGTTTCTACCAGGCCTGCATGTTGTAAAGAAAAAAGACTGTCACGTATATAATTCAAAAAAATATAATTGCTGTCATCAAGAGCCTTTACATTTCTGCTGAGTACGGTATTGTAACCGGTGTACAGTTTTTTCTCAAAGGCTGGCTGGGCTGTTGCTGACCAGCTGCAAAGCAGTAGAAGGGTTAATATTGATAATATGCGTGATGCCGCCAAGATTGCTTTGTGATTATAATTATATAAAAGCTCAAAAATGCTTTAAGTCAAAGTAAAGAAATTATCTGAAATTTCCCTGTTAAAAAGCAGATAATTTATGCCTAATAATAACAGGGGAGGTAATTAAGGAAATCTAAAAACTGTAAAAGGCAGGTTCACTTTCGGAATTCACATCGCCGCCATCAACAAATTAATGTCTTTAAATGGCAGGTGAAATGTTTCGCCAAGAAACTGGTTAGTTAGGATGCCGTTGTAGATATAAACACCGTTACGCAGACCCGGGTCTTTGCGAACAATGCCGTCAAAACCGCCTTCATCGCCCATGTTGAGCATTATCTGCACAAAAATATTACTTAAGGCGTAAGAGGCTGTGCGGGCAACACGGCTATTGATGTTGGGAACACAATAATGAATTACCCCGTGTTTCCTGAAGACAGGATGTGTGTGGTTTGTAATTTCTGATGTTTCAAAAACACCGCCCTGGTCAATACTTACATCAATGATCACTGAGCCGGTCTTCATTTCACTTACCATTGCCTCTGTAACCACTTGCGGAGTGCGGCCGCGTGTGGCACGTAATGCGCCAATTGCAACATCACATGAGCGCAGATGTTTTTCGAGAACCTTGGGAACTATCACCGAGGTAAACACACGACTGCCCAGCTGGCTTTGTAAACGGCGTAACCTGGTTGTTGAATTATCAAAGATCTTTACTGTAGCACCTAATCCAATTGCGGCGCGTGCGGCGAATTCTCCCACTGTTCCTGCTCCGATAATAATTACCTCGGTTGGAGAGATCCCGCTGATGCCGCCTAAAATTGAGCCTACGCCATTGTTTACGTTGCTTAAAAGTTCTGCCGCGATAGAAATACTTGTGCCTCCTGCAATTTCTCCCATTGCGCGGATCACCGGGAAAATATGGTGTTCGTCAACTATAAGATCAAAAGCTACACAGTTAAGTTTTTTACTGATGAGTTTTTTAAGAAAATCCTGGGGCTGTACGGGAAGTTGCAGCGCGCTGAAAAGCGTTTGTTTAGGCTGCATCATCTCTATCTCTTCCAGAGTTGGTGGTGCTATCTTAAAGATAGTATCGGCTTTGTAAACATCATGAGGACTGTGCGCTATTTCTGCTCCCGCATCGCTGTAATCGTGGTCATCAAAGCTGGCGGCCTTGCCGGCCCCTGTTTCAACAACCACCCTGTGTCCGTTGTTCACCAGAAGCGCAACTGCATCGGGCACAAGAGGCACCCTGTTTTCCTGAAAAGCTATCTCTTTTGGTAAACCAATGTAGAGTTTGCCTTTTTTTCTTGCCACCTCCAGCATTTCCTCCTGCGGAGCAAAACCTCCCTTGGTGAGTGAGAATAAAACATCCTTGTTCATAACCTTTGTTTGCATTTTAGTTTGCCGGGCCTCTGTAAACCGGTGCGTTGCAGTCGTCAATACTTTTTTTCTTAGGTCTTAAAACTAATCCAACCCTAAGTTCGTTGGTGCGGTTGCGAACCGTTGTGTTACCGTGTCGATGGCGAAGGACGTCAGGGTTCCAGTGGTATTCAACCAGTCCGCTGATATTCCTCACTATAGGAAATTCGTAACCTACACCGAGGTTTGCGCTAAACCAGAACTGCGGAAAATTTGCGCTGATCTCAGGAAAAACATATACCGCGCTTCTGAACAGATATTCCAGCCTCACACCTGGCATAATGTACCAGTGGGCATAACCCAGTGGGTAATAAAATTTAAGATAGTTGTTCCACTGAATGTAGGTGAGTTTATTTGAGAGGTAGTCGTCGCTTACCTCAGCGGTAACCGGATTTACCAGTGGTCTTTCGTTCGCACCTTTGTTAATATACTCCAGCTCGGTTTGCCACCTCAGTCGCTGACGGCCAAACTCAACAAAAATGCCCGCCCCCCAGTTCAAAAACTCTTTTGAATGGTGTGTATGAGGATAAAAATATTCAGGGTGTTTCTGCACGGCTGAATCCTGCACCTTTTTATCGGTGTCTTCATTATTGTAATAGTGGGCTGAGTGGGTAAATGATCCGAATATTCCCACACCCCTGTACCTGAACTGCGCGCTGGCAGAACCAACCCACAACACCAGAAAAAATACTATTAGTCTGCTCATTTTTACGCGCTGATGGCCTCGGCGCCGGCATTGATCTTTTTTACCAGGCCCTGCAACACTTTGCCCGGACCAACTTCAATAAACTGCGTTGCGCCATCGGCAAACATCTGCTGAATGCTTTGGGTCCATTTAACAGGACCGGTAAGCTGCGATATAAGGTTGTTCTTGATTTCTTCAGGCTCAATTACTGCACTTGCAACAACGTTCTGGTACACCGGACAAATGGGTTTACTGAATGTAGTTGCACGGATTGCAGTTTCAAGCTCCACGCGTGCCGGTTCCATAAGTGGTGAATGAAAGGCGCCGCCTACGGGGAGAACCAGCGCGCGTTTGGCACCGGCCACTTTTAATTTTTCGCAGGCTTCGTTTATCCCATCTATACTGCCTGAAATTACCAGCTGACCGGGACAGTTGTAATTCGCAGGAACTACAATTTTGCCGGTAGCAGTAATGTCGGCGCAAATGCCCGCCACTACCGCGTCGTCAAGGTTAAGGATGGCAGCCATGGTGCCAGGGTTTTGATCGCAGGCAGACTGCATGGCTGTTGCCCGTTTGAAAACAAGTTTCAGTGCGTCCTCAAAAGTGAGACATTTAGCGGCCACAAGAGCAGAAAATTCTCCAAGCGAATGCCCGGCCACCATTGCCGGTTCAAAATCTTTCAGTGTAGCCGCCAGGATCACCGAGTGCAGAAAAACTGCAGGCTGTGTAATTTTGGTTTGTTTAAGTTCTTCTTCAGAACCTGAAAAAAGCACTTCAGATATTTTAAAGCCGAGGATATTATCGGCCTTTTGAAACATTTCTTTTGCCAGTTCGCTGCTCTCAAAAAGGTCTTTTCCCATACCTGGAAACTGGGAGCCCTGACCTGGAAATACGTATGCTTTTTTCATGCGGAAAAATTCGGTTACAGACTGGTAAATTTAACAGATTGGGCGCAATAAAAAAACCGGAAAAAGTGGACGTATTTAACCGGTTATTGTGTGAAAGCTCACACGCTCACACGTCGGCGTTCAATAAAACCGCCGCCAACCAGGTCGTCGCCTTCGTACATAACAGCACTCTGGCCCGGCGCCACACCACTCACTGGCTGGTGAAAGATCACCTCAAGTTTATTATCGCGGGTGTTAATGGTTGACATTGCCCCTGCGTCCTTATACCTGATCTTCGTGAGTGCCTGAAAATCCTCTGGCAACGAAGCGTATTTGATCAGATTATAGTCGCGCACCTCCAGACTGGTACCTTCAAGGTCTTCCTTGTCGCCAAGCACAACGGTATTTGTTTCAGGAATGATCTCCTTTACAAAAACAGGCGCTCCCAACGCTATATCAAGCCCTTTGCGCTGACCTACAGTATAAAAAGGGTAACCTCTGTGTTTACCTACTATTTTGTCTTTAAAAATATAAGGACCGCCCTCTACCTGCTCTTCAAGACCGGGAATACGGTGTCTAAGGAATGATCTGTAATCGTTGTTGGGCACAAAACAAATGTCGTAGCTCTCGCTTTTTGTGGCAAGTTCGGCAAAACCGGCTTCCATGGCCATTTGCCTGATCTCCGATTTTTTGAAACCGCCTAAAGGAAAAAAAGTACGTTGAAGGCTCTCCTGCCCAAGACCCCACAATACATAGGTTTGGTCTTTGCTCTGATCAACACCACGGTAGATCACTTTCCTGTTATTTTCTTCCCTGATCCGCGCGTAGTGACCTGTGGCAATAAATTCACAGTCGAGCATATCGGCCCTTTTTAACAGCGCATCCCATTTAATATGGGTGTTGCAGAGCACACAGGGGTTAGGTGTACGTCCTGCAAGGTATTCTTCCACAAAATTATTGATGATGTGTTCACCAAATTCGCCGCGAATGTCGAGGATATAGTGTGGAAAACCGAATGAAACCGCCATGTTGCGGGCATCATTGATACTGTCGAGACTGCAGCAGCCTGTTTCACGCGATGAAGCGCCTGATGTCTCATAGTCCCAGGTTTTCATGGTTATACCAATTACCTCGTAACCCTGCTCGTGTAACATCATGGCAGCCACACTGCTGTCGATACCGCCACTCATGGCAACCAGTATTTTTCCGTTCTTACTCACTTAAATTAGCGGCACAAAGGTACGAAACTGCCTGGTTTTATAGACTTTAGGCCCGAAAATCAAAGCATATGAAAGTTATTGTTTGTGAAGGTTGTTTTTTGTTCTGGCTTAACCGTCGGAGTTTTAACACATAGTCACATAGGTGCACATAGAATTCACATAGAAAAGGCAAGAAGTACTTATTGTTATTGGGGCGAGTCGCTGCGGATTGGCACTTCGAAATATTGCCAAGTCTCAGTCTCGAAAGGAACTGTGTGAACCTCTATGCTTCCTACTGAATCTATGTGTTTACTTTGGGGGACTACGAATGATTTACTTCTTTTTAAGCTGAGGAGGCGGCTGGGTGTCTTTTATCTTGTTCTTTTCGAAGAATTCGGTTGTTTCTTTTTCTGAAGCCAGTTCGCCGTTCTTGTACAGTTCGCGTTCTGTGACCTTGCCGTTACTGTCGCGATAGATCCAGGGTCCGTTTTTCAGCCCTTCGCGGTAATAACCTGCGGCAGCCTCAACACCGTTAGGGTAAAGGTAAACAGCGCGGCCTTCGAGCTTGCCTGCTTTAAAAGTGCCAATGGTTTTTGGTTTGTTCGGTTCGTAATACTGTTTAAAGGCACCTTCTTCCTTTCCGCTGCGAAAGGTTTTTTCTTCAGAGATCTGTCCATCAGGTGTGTAAACATAACTCTTGCCTTCTTTTAGTCCCTTCACATAGGTCTCGCGCGACAGCAACATGCCTTCTTCATCGTAGTAGGTCCAGATACTGTCTTTAATATCTTTTCCGGCATAGGGTCCTTCTGCCATACGCTTGCCTGAAGGATGATAAAGTTTTGCGTAGGAGGCTGATCCTGCACTCCTGAAAGTCATAACCGCTTTTATAGAATCGTTTGGATAGTAATACTTAAAAGTGCCAACGGGTTTATCGTCCTTAAACATTCCTTCATAAAGCAGCTTTTTTGTTTTTTCATCTGTTTTTTTCCAGTAACCCTGTTTGCGACCCTGCTTATCGGTGGTTTGCGCCTGAACAGCAGAGCTGATGAAACAGCAGAACAGAAAACATGTTGATCTGAGCATGATGGTATAATGGTTAAAGCTGCTAAAGTTACGCGATACAGGTGGTTTTGAGAAACACCCTTGCTAACAAAGTCTCACTTTGTATTTTTGGGCCATTTTTTTTACCTGCTCTTCTGAGATCTGGTGTGTGTTTTTATGACCGTGTCTGTTCTCAACGGTGATAACATATACGCGGTACTTATGTTGTGCTGCCAGCCGGAAGTAGGGTTCCATTTCCCAGTCGAGTGTGAATGTATTGTGTACAAAGATCTTGGCTGCGCCGGCCTGCATGGCAAGGGCGGTGTTGTTTTCGCAGGTTTTATAAGCCAGGTGGTTTTTATCGAAACGAAAGTCATAAACACCATGCTCTGAAGTAAAATAATCATCAACCGAAAACATCGGATAGCGGTTATCTTCTGAAAGTATGGTTGCCAGACTTGATTTACCGGCGCCGGGTAGTCCCCGCAGAAGTATCAGTGAGTTTTGCGCATTCATAGGGAATAAAGATACTGCGGAATGTTTTGGATGGGGCTTCCAAAAAAGTAAATTCGCCCTACTTATGGGTTATTCAAAATTAGCTGGGGCAAGGGTACTGATTACCGGTGGCGCGGGGTTTATAGGCTCCAACCTCTGTGAGAGCTTTCTGCAGGCGGGGAATGAAGTAGTTTGCCTCGATAATTTTGTAACCGGTAACATAACCAATGTTCAGCCTTTCCTGAAGATGAAAGGTTTTGAACTGATAGAGGGTGACATCAGGGATCCGGCAGACTGCGCAAGGGCCATGCGGGGTGTGGATGTTGTATTGCAGCAGGCAGCACTGGGGTCCGTACCCCGGTCAATCAATGATCCTGCAGCGACAAACGAGGTAAATGTCTCTGGTTTTTTGAATGTGCTTATTGCCGCACGTGACGCAAGGGTGAAACGTTTTGTTTATGCGGGTAGTTCTTCAGTGTACGGCGACCGAGATGAGCTTCCCAAGGTTGAAGAGCGAATAGGGAAACCACTGTCGCCCTACGCTGTTACCAAGCTGGTTGATGAATTGTATGCTGAGGTATTTGCGAAGACTTATGGCATGGAAATAATTGGGCTCCGTTATTTTAATGTGTTTGGAAAGGGGCAGGATCCGGCAGGTGAATATGCCGCGGCGATACCAAAATTTATTCAGGCGCTTATCATGAAAGAAAGTCCTCTTATTCATGGTGACGGCAGTAACAGCAGGGATTTTACGTATGTGCAGAATGTGGTGCAGATGATCCATCTTGCAGCAGG
>JAEZDS010000181.1 GCA_023433205.1 Bacteroidota bacterium | reverse complement strand
CGTCAGGCATCGGCGTGGCTCGGTTTCCGCTGCGCTATGACCAGGGTTGGTAGCCCGGTAGGTTTAGGCGGCAAATAAACTGTTAATAATTTTACAAAACCCCTGGGTACCACGCCTGGGGGTTTTTCTATTTTGTGACGTGCAAAAAACTGCTACTACCGAAGATCTTTACAAATTGTTTCTTGACAACGGGATGCAGATTTGTTCCGACACAAGAAAACCTCTGAAAGGTGCCATTTTCTTCGCTCTGAAGGGGCCAAATTTTAATGCTAATTCCTTCGCTGAACAGGCGCTTGCTGGTGGCTGCGCAGCCGCCGTGGTCGACGATCCTCAGTATGCTGAGGCGGAAGGAACCGTTTACGTGAACAACGTTCTTGAATCACTTCAGAACCTTGCAAGGCATCATCGGAGGCAATTCAACATTCCGGTGTTTGCCATTACCGGGAGCAATGCAAAAACCACCACCAAAGAACTGATGCACGCCGTTATCTCGAAAAAGTATAATTGCCTTGCTACAGAAGGTAATCTCAATAATCATTTAGGTGTTCCTTTTACACTGTTAAAACTGCGCAGCGAGCACCAGTTCGCTATTATCGAGATGGGTGCCAATCATCAGGGAGAAATTGCCCTTTTATGCGGGATAGCCGAACCGGGTTATGGTCTTATCACAAATATCGGAAAAGCGCATCTTGAAGGATTCGGTGGCATTGAGGGTGTAAAAAAAGGCAAGGGTGAGTTGTACAGATACCTTGAAGATAACAACGGCACAATTATTTTAAATGGCGATGATGCTACGCTTGGCAGTATCACCGGCAGCACTGCGAAATTTACTTACGGTGCTACAAAACGCTTCGATGTGATGGGAAGAGATTGCACAGCTGCTGATACAGTAAGCTTTAAATTCACCAGCCGCTATGGTGAGCATAACTGGGATCTTTTACCTCTGATCGAAACTAAGATGACAGGCGGCTATAACTTTATTAATTGTCTGGCTGCCGTTGCGGTTGGGATGTACTTCAAAGTACCGGAGCCAGATATTATTTCAGGGATTTCCTCGTATTCACCTCAGATGAATCGCTCGCAGCTATTGAACACTGCGAACAATACAATACTTCTTGACGCCTACAATGCTAACCCAGATAGTATGGTTGTTGCAATTGAAAATTTTGAAAAACATCATGCTTCAAAAAAAATGTTGCTGCTAGGCGACATGTTTGAGCTGGGGGAGTACAGCGGTGCTGAGCATAAAAAAATAGTAGATCTGTTGGCCGAAAAAGGTTTTCAGAATGTTTACCTTGTGGGCCGGGAGTTTCAGAAGGTAGCTGGAAACAGATTCCGGACTTTTGAAAGCACGGAGGCGTGTAAAAAGTTTTTACAATTAAATATAGTAAGTGGTTACACCGTTCTGATCAAAGGTTCTCGCAGTATGAAAATGGAAAGCCTCAGGGAAGCGTTATGATAAGAAAGTTAAAGAGAAGTCTGATATTCTGGATTGTGGTGGCAATGGTACTTGGTGTGATCACCGGTTTTGTGATTAACAAGTCGCTGGAAAACGATCGCTTCAGGGCTGAAATAACTGTTGCTGAAGACCATCCTTCCTATAAACAAACTGTTAAAGCGGTGCGTGCGTATGAAGAAGCTTCGCTCAGTCAGGCCAAGCGGGATGCGTCAGAAAACTTCAATGTACTCAGCGATATTTTCCTGCACCTCATCAAGATGATCATTGCACCGCTTGTGCTGGCAGTGCTTGTTACCGGCGTGGCAAATGTCGGTGATTTCAAAAGTGTTGGGCGGATAGGTTTAAAAACCATGATCTATTTTACCAGCGCAACATTGATTGCGCTGGCGCTCGGACTGGTACTGGTGAATCTTTTCGAGCCCGGCAAAGTGATGCAGCTCGATCTGCCGGAGGTGAAAGACAGTGGGGTGCATGGCAGCGGACAAACCACAAAAAACTTTATTGATCATGTTATTCCAGAGAGTATTGTGCGTTCGATGGCGGCAAACGATATTCTTCCAATAGTGATCTTTGCTATGTTTCTGGGTGTGGCGGCCGCCGGCGTTGGGGCTCAGGGGCAGCCACTCTTAAACATTATGGAAAGTCTGGGCCATGTAATGTTTAAGGTCACCAATTTTGTGATGAACTTCGCGCCGCTCGGTGTTTTCGGGGCAATCTGCGCTGTTGTTATTCAGCAGGGCCTGGAGGTTTTGAGTGGATACCTTTATCTGATCGTTTGTTTTCTCGGGGGATTGCTGTTTTTTATATTCGTTGTATTATTTCTTATTTGCCTGGCTTTCAAAATTCGATTTTATGCTTTGCTCCGCGATATTAAAGAGCCAATACTACTTGCCTTCAGTACTGCCAGCAGCGAAAGCGCTATGCCAAAAACAATTGAAGCCCTTGAGAAGCATGGTATCAGCAACAGGATTGTAAGTTTTGTACTACCGCTTGGTTATTCGTTTAATCTTGATGGTAGTATTATGTATATGACCTTTGCTACCATGTTTATCGCGCAGAGTTATGGGATCGAGATGAGTGCAGGCGATCAGATCCAGATGATGTTGATTTTACTTGTTACAAGTAAGGGTATGGCTGGAGTGCCGCGCGCTTCGCTTGTGGTAATCGCAGGGATGCTGAGCATGTTCAACATACCGGGTGAAGGGCTGCTGCTATTGCTTGCTGTTGACCAGCTGCTTGATATGGGCAGAAGTGCTACAAATGTTGTGGGTAACGCCGTTGCCAGTGCCGTAGTTGGTCGCCTTGAGGGTGAAAAATTCTGAGTTTTAATGAGGTTGGTCGTCCGCTCCTGTGACCCGGAAAAAAACCGTAAATTTGCGCCTTTAAATTTAAGCTGTAGTGGATAAGAAATCATTGATTGGACTGGGACTTATTGCCGCCATACTTGCCGTGTGGCTGTATCTTAGTGGTCCGACTAAAGAGCAGATCGCCCGAAATAAAGAGATAAGAGATTCAGTTGAGCTGGCTCACCGTAAACTGGAAATAGAAGAGAGGCAGCGACTGGCAGCTCTTGAGGTCGCAGGAGACACGTTGAGGCCTCAAACTCAGGTTCCAGATTCAGTGATAGAACACGAGAAAGTGCAAACCTACAGGGAGTTTGCTCCAGCACTAAAAGGCACCGATCAGGAATTTGTGATTGAAAATGAACTACTCAGAGCCACCGTTGCTTCAAAAGGCGGCGCGATCAGAAAAGTAGAACTAAAAAAATACAAACGGTACGGAGACGACAAAGACCTGGTACTTTTTGAAGGCGACAGTACGCGTTTCGCATTAACACTTAATTTGTATGACCGTTCGAGGATATTTTCAACTGACGAGTTTTATTTTATTCCTGTACAGCAGAGTTCCGGATCTGTAACCATGCGGCTTCAGACTTCACGGCCTGGAAGCTATATAGATTTTGAGTATTCTCTTTCACCAAACGAGTATATGGTGAGCTCCTCTTTCAATTTAGTGGGAATGCAGAATATTATTTCGCAAACTGAAGATCAGTTACAACTTACCTGGAGTATGTTGTATCCAGGTCAGGAAAAGAACATTGAAAAAGAAAAGGAAGCAGCGACTGTTTATTTCAAACAAACGGTAAATGACCCCGATTATCTGAATCCGTCAGAGGATCAGACCCAGGAGATCAATGAGGCAGATGTAAAATGGGTGTCGTTTAAGCAGCAGTTCTTTAATTCAACCATTATAGCTGACGAAAGTTTTGGCAGGGCAGGCAGCTTTGTGAAACTTTCTACCCGTCCAAATTCACATAATGTGGTAAAAGCCGCTGCCACAGAACTGGGCATCCCCTACAAGCACAATCCGGTAGAAAAATTCTCCTATAAATTTTATTTCGGACCAAATCACTATCCAACACTGAGCAACTATGAGATAGGGCTTCAGGAAATCATTCCTACAGGCTGGAGTATTTTCAGCTACATAAACAGATGGCTGGTAATTCCCCTATTTAATGGATTAGGCAATCTTAATTTAGGCTGGGTTATCTTGATACTAACAGCGATAGTAAAGATCATTTTGTTACCCATAGCTTATAAAACCTATATGAGTGGGGCGAGGATGCGCGTTTTAAAACCTGAGACCGATGCGCTGAACGCCAAGTTCGGGAAAAATGCCGACCCTATGAAAAAGCAGCAGGAGCAGATGGCTCTGTACAGAAAGGCAGGAGT
>JAEZDS010000195.1 GCA_023433205.1 Bacteroidota bacterium | reverse complement strand
GGGTTACACCATAACTCTGTCCTGGTTCCTGCCGTCCTGGTTCTTGGTTCCAATTAGGGTTACACCACAACACCGTCCTGGTTCCTGCATCCCATGAGAGTTACACCATAACTCTGTCCTGGTTCTGCCGTCCTGGTTCTTGGCTCCCCTTAGGGTTAAACCACACCTCTCAAAATCCTACTTCACTTTCCTCGTAAAAGTGGCAGACCCGCCAATAAGGGAAATTCCAATATATCCCCGAAGACTAATGGTATTAATGTCTTTCATGGTGATCTTACAGTTATAGGTCTTGCCGCTTCGGGAATCATAAATGGTTCCATCAGACCACACGCCATCACCTTTATACACAAAGTTCTTACACAATAAGGCACCGATCAGGGTCTGCGAACGTTTTTCCGGATCGGGGTTCTTGATATCTGTTCTCAGTTTTCCATGTTCATCTTTTGGTTTTTTCATCCAGGATGTCATACCATAAAACTTACCACCATCAGCGAAAAAAGTGATCACCGCGGTTTTCTCTGAAACAAGCCAGTCTCCAACCAGGTCGGTAGCCTTAAATTTTTCCTGGGCTTTTATGGTTGAAGCCAAAAGAAACAGCAGAGCAAATAAACCAAAACGAAATGATCTGCCGCTGCCGGCAATTGTAAGGTGAGAAATCGTCATTTATTGAAGAATAGTGTGATGGGATGAGAAAATAAAGATGCTAAATACTAAGATAAGGAATTTTTTTCTTACTTCCTCCGTTCTGGCAGACTCTATTACTGCACGCTAAAATAGTTCCTGTACCATTCAGTTTCGTGATGGTCAAGTTTACTGCGATCAGCCGAATGTTCGGGATCAAGTTTTGAATACAAAATTTCAAGTGAGGCGAAATCGCGCTGACTGATCACCTTAAAACCATTTCGTTGTAATTGCGCGGCGCAAACCCCTGCCCCGATCTGATATACTTTATTAGCTTGGAATCTGTTGCCTGAGTAAATAACCTGACTGCCACAGGCCGCGCTGATATCCATTAACACCGCCAGTTCAATTTTTTCTCTTTCAGCGATCTCAAGCATTTTTTCAGAGGCCCTGACCATTCCCCCGCTCCAGTCTTTGCCACTTTCCGTCAGAACTTTTGCTTTGCCATCAAGCACATCTGCGCCGGTGCCACCATGAATGTCACACATCTCGCGTGGGGCGCCAAAAGAAAACTCCTCCGGACAAAATCTTGTGACCTTTGCAGTATCATAAGTAAGAAGTTTGAGGGCAGAAGGATATTCCCCATTTGCGCTGCCGTCGAATCCGCACTTTATACCTGCCAGGCAGGCGCTCATCAATATTCTAAGCGGATCATCTTTTGAAGGTGTTCTGAGGTTCTGTAAATAATTTTTATCTGTCATTGACCAAAACCCTATTTGAAGTAAAAGTAAAATTTTTTCTCATTCAAATTTTGCTTAAAAGCCCACTGCAAAAGGCAGCCTTAAGCAAAACTGGTTCTGGCTCGTTTATTTTTCAGCTGTCAGCTTTAACTCTAATAACGCTACCTCCAGATCTCTGTTCTGAGCTGGCAACTCTAATAAATCAGCCGTTTTATAATTTTCAATAAATACAAATCCAAAGGACTTATAGTAATTTATCAATTGCTGATTATCTGCCCAGGTATCCATTCTTAGATATTTTAATCCGGACGTGAGCGCATACTGTTTCGCCCATTCTAAAATTTTCCCGAACTGCTTTTCTCCTTTATATTTCTGGTTAACTACTATCCTGTGCAAATAAAGGGCGTCGTTCTGATCTTTCTCTCTCCAGATAAAAGGGTCGCTTAACTGTATGCTAAAAACGCAGACAATTTCTTTGTTCTTTACTATCTTATATTGAAGTCCGTTTTGAATGTCCTTCTCCAGTGATTTCCTGTCTATTTCCTGCCAAACTTTATAGCCGCCTTTCCCCTGTAGGGCTTTTACCTGGTCAAAGAGCCACAATACAACTGGCAGGTCGGCAGTGGAAGTTTGGGAAATATCACGGTGTTCGGTGAGAGATGATTGCACGGTCATGATTTCGTTTGAAGATACCACTAAAACAGGTTAATCAGAGTCTCGCATTTTAGCTTGCCATGGTCTATGGGTCCTGGTATGTAGCTCCACCCCACATCGTGAAACGGGTCTTAATTACGCTGCTTGCCGGGTCGTAACGAAATCTAAAATGGTCACCAGCATTTTCCTGAGAATATTCAAGGCCGTATACCAATGTAAATCTCAATCCTCCAGCTCCCCCCTTCCCCTCGGCGCATTGGGCAGCTGCTTATCCAGCGACTCGCGATACAATATACATCCCCTTAGGAACTTCGGCCACCCGGGTACAGTTATATCAGGACTGGTTTTTTCTGGCAACAGACCCCATAATTGTGGATGGTGCCAGCACAATTCATGTCCACTGCTGTCACGGTCAGAACGAATACCATTCCGAAGTCTTTTTACCTCCTGCAGTAACTCTTCCCTGTTCAGTTTTTCAAGGTCCTCGTCCATAGTCTTTTGTCCATTTACTTTTTTGCAGAATATTAAATATACACTTTTACAAAGAGCGATGGCGTACTGCACTTAATGCATTTAAGTCCCCCGGTCATCTGCAAGGCCGGTTTAGGGCCCAGCCGGGCTTTCCCCCGTTAACACCGATCTGTTATACAACCACACGGCCCGCTGCAAACTGCTATTGCTCTTGTTTGTAAAAGGTATTGACAAACCGGTGGGAATCAGTGATCCACCTAACATCCCCATAGCCACATCAGGCTGCGATGGAAGAACAAATATGCTGCCAACATAAACCGCAGCTCCCGTAAACCACAACACAGCTGCGATGGTCCTGTTTTTCCTGTATTTCTTAAGTTCAGCTGAAGAGGCCTTATACCTTGACAGCAGATCAACGATCGCACGCCTGGAGTGTGGCTGATTATTGACCTTAAACCGCATATACCCGTACTGATTAATGGTAACAGAATCATACAAACGTGCTATCTCCGCATCGGTTTTTTGTGCTGACCCCGCAAAAACCTGAAGCAGGCAGAAGATAACCAATAACCGTTTCATTTTTTGATTTTCGTTTAGAACGTGCCGTGGTCTGTTTTATTGCAATGTCTGCTAGCATGCTTTTTGCAAGTAAAACATAAAGGATGTCCCATGCAATTTTGCCCCACCTATCCGGATAAATCTATCAATGAAATCAAATTTGTTATTCACAGGCATTGCGCTTGCAATTTTTATGGCGTTTACAACTGTATCAATAAGTAAAGAGGTGGATATTTACCTTGATCGGGGCAAGTCTCCGACCGATAGAGCTGCAGATCTTCTGTCGAAAATGACCCTTGAAGAAAAAATTGCACAGATGAACCAGCTGGTGGGTCCACAACACATGGCAGCGGCAATGCGCGATGTACCGGAAGAGGAACTTCGCACAAACAGCGCGCGGGGTTTTTATCCTGGTGTTGGTCCAAAGGATATTGAGGCTCTCGCAGAAAAGGGTCTGGTTGGTTCCTTTTTGCACGTAGTAAGCGCTGAGGAGGCCAATCACCTGCAGGGACTTGCCCTCAAAAGCCGGCTGAAGATCCCCATACTGATTGGCATTGACGCCATTCACGGCAACGGGTTGGTGGAAGGCTGCACCATCTATCCCACCAGTATAGGAATGGCTTCCACATTCGATCCGGCGCTGATGGAGAGAACCGCTCGCGAAACAGCGGTTGAAATGCGGGCAACCGGCTCGCAATGGACGTTCAATCCAAACGTGGAAGTATCGCGTGACCCAAGGTGGGGACGTGTTGGAGAGACCTTTGGTGAAGACCCTTATCTGATTGCAGAGTTCGGCAAAGCAGCCATACACGGGTACCAGGGCAGTGATTTAAGTGGCAACAATAATGTGCTGGCATGCGTAAAACATTTTCTGGGTGCCACGCCACTTAACGGAACAAACGGAGCGCCGGCTGACGTTTCAGAGCGCACACTGCGCGAAATATATTTACCTCCCTTTAAGGCAGGAATTGAGGCCGGTGCATTTTCAGTAATGACCGCCCACAACGAACTTAACGGCATACCTTCCCATTCAAATACCTGGCTGCTACACGACATCCTCCGCAAAGAATGGGGCTTTAAAGGTTTTGTAGTGAGCGACTGGATGGATATTGAGAATATAAACTGGCTTCACAAAACGGCAGAGAATACCAAAGAGGCCTACTTTCAAAGTGTGGATGCCGGCATGGACATGCACATGCACGGACCCGATTTTTACTACAAGGTTATAGAGCTGGTTAAGGAAGGCAGGATCAGCGAAGAACGAATAAACGAATCGTGCCGCAAGATCCTTGAAGCGAAATTTCGTCTTGGTCTTTTCGAAAACTGCATGGTAAACATTGAAGAAGCTAAATCGCGGATCTTTACCAAAGAACATCAGGCCACAGCACTTGAAGCCGCCCGTAAGTCCATTGTGCTGCTTAAGAACGATGGTTTACTTCCGCTTGATGAAAAAAAACAGCAGCGCATTTTTATTACGGGTCCTCTTGCCAATAACCAGGGGCTCATGGGCGACTGGGCTTTTCCGCAGCCAAAGGAAAATATAATAACTGTGTTTGACGGATTAAAAAAGGTGGCCCCGGGAGTAGATTTTAGTATCGTAGAAATGGACTGGAACATCCGCAAGATGGATCCTGCCCTGGTTGACAAAGCCGCAGAAGAAGCACAAAAAGCAGACCTGAACATTGTAGTTGTGGGAGAATATGCCCTGCGACACCAGTGGAACGAACGCACAGGAGGAGAAGACAGTGACAGATCAGATATTAATCTGCCGGGATTACAACAGGAACTTGTGGAAAAGGTTCAAGCAAGCGGCAAACCCACAATAGTGGTGCTCATAAACGGAAGACCATTAGGTGTTGAGTGGATCGCAGCAAATTGTTCTGCGCTGGTAGAAGCCTGGGAACCCGGTGCATTTGGAGGGCAGGCCGTAGCGGAAATCTTATTCGGAAAAATAAATCCCAGCGGCAAGCTCCCCATTACCATCCCGCGCCACGCAGGACAAATACAGCAATACTACAACCACAAACCCTCTATGTATTTTCATCCTTACGTAATGAGCGAGTCCACTCCTCTGTTCTCTTTTGGATATGGTCTCAGCTTTACAACCTTTGAATACAGGAACATCAGCCTTGACAAAAAGACGATCAGGAACGATGGCAAAGTGAAAGTGAGTGTGGAAGTGCGCAACAGCGGAAAAAAAGCCGGTGAGGAAATCGTGCAGCTTTATGTGCGTGATGAATTTAGTTCGGTAACCAGACCGGTGAAGGAGCTTAAAGATTTTACACGGATCTCTCTGAAAGCCGGAGAGCGTAAAACTGTTGTTTTTGAAGTACCTGCTGAGAAACTGGCATTTTACGATAAGAACATGGTTTATAAAGTGGAGCTGGGCAGTTTTAAGATCATGGTCGGTGGATCTTCGCAGGACAAAGA
>JAEZDS010000075.1 GCA_023433205.1 Bacteroidota bacterium | reverse complement strand
TGTTTGCTGTTCTCTGCCGTAAATTCCTCGCTGCCATGTTTTCTGCATGCAGAGATCACAAAAAGCACTATCAGGAGACTGAGTTGTACCAATGAGAGATTAAGGTTCTTGCTCATAGCCTCTTTTATTTGACCAGCACCGTCCGGTCAATTTTCACTCCCTGTTCATAAACGTAAAGTTTGTCGTTTATTATGTTGTGCGAATAATTAAAGGCCAGAATAATTACTTTAACCTGCGAGGTGGGAAGTATAAAATCGAGTTCTGCGGGTGTAAATGAAATAACTGGATCGGTACCGGTAGCACTTTTGTTGAGTGTGCGATGCCCAGAACTTGTGCTAAAAAGCGCTATGTGTAACGAATCGTAATTACCAAAATATTTATTGAAGTTAATCGTGTAAGTGCTGTCTCTTTTTAGATCAGGCATAGCCACTGTGTCGTTTACTGCAGGGAAACCCCTGTTCACTGCCACGGAGAAGCCACTTATGGATTTGTTGCCTTCTACAGACCAGGAAACTTCCCTGTTGGGCCAGTAAGGTGATTCAGTGGCGGCAACATACTGAAATACCTCGTTGCCTGAGCTATAGCCCCTCAGCAGTGAACTATTGAATTTGACCTCGCCCACATTAATGTTTCCTGATCCGCCTGTAGCAGTACTGTTATACAGGTAATGATTAATATCTGCGAAAAAGGATTTACCAGGATGGTGAAAAAAAGCCTCCATAGTTTGTTTATATATAATGTAAGAAGAGTTTGCGCCCTGCGTCAGCGAGGTCATGGTAAAAAAATACCCTTGTATGGAATCTTTTTGCTGAGGCAAGCCTGATTGTATAGCGGTGTTTTGTGACACAGGTTCCGCCAGCCCGGGGGAAATCGAATGTTTTTTGCAGGCGCAAAGCATGGTAATAATTATTGCGACAACCAGTGCAGATCTATAGAAAAATATTCTGACCACTATCTTTAAGTTGCTTTAAGGTTCTTTTGCATCATTTTGCTCAAAATAAAAATGTGTTTTTTGTTCTCAATAACTATGTGGGAATAGTTGAAAGCCGTAATGAAAATCAGGTGTCCTGATGATGGTGGAAAACTGGACAGTTCTGCCGGGGAAAAATATATTAGACTGCTATCGGGAGTAGCAACGGCTTTTAACCGGGTGTTGCTGAAGTTTGCTTTGAGTTCCACCACTACGGAATCAAAATTTGAAAAGTACTGCGCACAATCAAGTGTGAGGCCACTATCTAGTTTAGCCTCAAATGTGGCAAGTGAATCAATAAACTGAGGAAAATCTTTTTCTATTTTTATCTCAAAAGGTTTATAAGTGGTTTTGCCCTCAGCCTTCCAAACTGCACCCGCAAGTGTTTTCTGAGGATACACTGCAATGTTTTCGGCAAAATAGCAAAAACTGTTGCCGCTTTTAGATTGCGGTAGCACAGTCCCATTAAAACGCAGTTCGCCTACGGACACATTCGCCTTCCATAAAATAAATGTGCTGTTGGTGATGTTTATGGCTTCCAGCAAGTCCCCACCAGGATCATGAAAACCTGCGAAAAGGTCAAGCAGATAGGAGTTCTGATTCTGCGTCGAAATATAAGAGTACCCAGCGTACATAAGTCCGTTCAGGGTATCGTATCGTTCCGGTAGTCCGCTTTGTAATGGCGTAGATACCGGCTCAGGATCGGTCAGCGGGACCTCTACAGCCGCCTTCCGGCATGAAAAAAAACAGCAAATAGCTGCCAGTAGCAGCATTGCCCAAATACTTCTTGGGGTGTCTGATGCAATTCCGATCATTAAACTGTGCCAGGATTTTTTACCTGCAAGTAATTACCTGCAAAAGTTATTCCAGCTTCATCAAAGCACAGGTAAAGAAGCAAAAGGCCCTAAAGGCTTGTTATTCAGAGTGCTTTTAGCGCTGTGCTATTCCACCCAACTTTTGTAATACTTGCCATCGTCAATTCCCATCGCTTCCTCAGTCACTTTCAGGGGCCTGAAGGTATCTATCATTACTGCAAGCTCTTTGGTTTCGGTGTGGCCAATACTCCGCTCCATTGCGCCTGGGGCAGGACCATGAGGAATACCTTTAGGATGAAGGGTGATATAGCCCTGCTTGATATCGTTGCGGCTCATAAAATCCCCGTCAACATAATACAAGACTTCATCGCTGTCAATGTTGCTATGGTTATAAGGTGCAGGAACAGCATCCGGATGGTAGTCGTACAGGCGAGGGCAGAAGCTGCATACAACAAAGGTTGAGGTCTCGAATGTCTGGTGAACCGGGGGTGGCTGATGAACACGGCCAGTAATTGGTTCGAAGTTGTGAATTGAAAATCCCCAGGGGTAATTGTAACCGTCCCAGCCAACAACGTCAAAAGGATGTGTGGCATAAACAATCTCGTGCATCATGCCCTCTTTTTTTACTTTTACAATAAACTCCCCTTTCTCGTTGTGAGTCTCAAGTTCAGTGGGTAGTTTGTAATCACGTTCGCAGAAAGGAGAATGTTCTAACAGTTGTCCCTGAGAGTTCTTGTAACGTTTTGGTGTATAGTACGGAGCATGGCTTTCGCAAAACAGCAGCCTGTTGTCGTTGCCGTCAAAGTGAAGCTGGTAGATCATGCCGCGGGGAATGATGAGGTAATCGCCATACTCAAAACGGATGTTACCCATCAGCGTTTTAAGTGTACCTGTGCCCTTATGGATAAAAAGCATCTCATCGCTGTCGGCATTTTTATAAAAATAGTCGGTCTGGCTGTGGGTTGGGGCAGCAAGCCCAATTGCACAGTCTGAATTGATCAGCAGGGTTTTGCGGCTTTCTAAAACATCTTTAACTGGTTTGATCTCAAATCCTTTCAGCAGCAGTGACTTAATGTTTTTATCAATGGCAATTTTCGGCTCTACTGAATAACTTTTGCGGATCTCTTTTACCTGCGTTGGACGATGCACATGATAGAGCAGGGAAGACATACCATGAAAACCCTCGGTGCCGAAAAGCTGTTCGTAATAAAAATTTCCTTCCTTACTTTTAAAAACCGTGTGTCTTTTCTGGGGGATATTTCCGAGTTGATGGTAGATAGGCATAATTATTTTTTTGAGAGTTTTTTACCGCTCACGCGCATTACCTGATCGATTTTTAATTTTTGTTCTTCGGGACGCAGGCTGTTAACAGTAGCTCCTAGCCTGAGACTGATAGCATCCTTAAAAATATATTCTTTAATGTTGTTGCCGCCGGGGTCCAGCACTACTGAATTGGTTCCTTTGGGGAAATTGATCTTGCTGGCAAGTAGTACTTCGGGCAAACCGTCAGCACTGATAAAAACCGACATGGCATCCATAAAGTCCAGATCACCGCTCTGGTTGGTGATGGTGAGTGATTTCAGGTAAATACCATCAATAAAGTCTTTGCTTGTGCCACCTGCGGCAAATTTGGTGGAAGATTCCGTCTTGATATCGGGTATCAGAAAATCTACAGCGCCGCTGGTATCGTAAGGAGATCCCGGAATGGCAGCTTCAGAGCTGTAACTGATGTCGAACTCTGTTAGTTCATCTACTTTTTTACAGCTGCCTGAAGCCAGTAAAACCAATAATGGGAAAAAAGCCAGCAGTTTGTTCATCATTCAAATTTTATGGTTGAATCTTTAAAGATAATTTATTTTTTAGTGCCTCGGCAAGATTCGGGCGGAGCCTGCTTTTGTATACAGCAAGGCATTCGGGTCCGTTCTTCACCCGCCCTTTGCGCAACTTGCGCTGTTCTTCGGGCGGCAGAGCGGCAATAGTTTTACATTCATCGGTACAGCAGCCATTCATTTTTTCTTCGCAGGCGGCACATTGAATAAACAAAAGGTGACAATCGTCGTTCCCGCAATTTACATGCCTGTCGCAAGGCTTGCCGCACTGGTGACAAACGGAGATCACATCTTCGGTGATACGTTCACCGATTCTCTCATCAAACACAAAATTTACGCCCCTGAACCGGCTTGGTAATTGCTCATCTTTAATTTCCTTCGCATACTGGATAATCCCGCCATGCAGGTGATGTACATCATGAAACCCTTTGTGTTTTAAGTAGGCGCTGGCTTTTTCACAACGGATGCCGCCGGTGCAGTACATGACGATTTTTTGGTCCTCTTTGCCTTTCAGGTGATCAACAACCAGGGGCATTTCTTCGCGAAAAGTGTCGGCATCCGGACAAAAAGCTCTGTCGAACCGGCCCACTTCGCTTTCATAATGGTTGCGCATGTCAACCACTATTGTATTGGGATCGTCTATGGCAGCGTTAAATTCCCTTGCATTGAGATAGGTGCCGGTGTTAGACGGATCAAATGCAGGGTCGGTTATACCATCTGCCACTATTTTTTCACGAACCTTTACAATCAGTTTGTAAAACGAACGGCCGTTCCCGTCAACGGCGTGTTTAACCGGCACATCTTTAAATTCAGGAATTCCGTAAAGCCGCTCAATAAATTTCTCCCAGTTGTGATCAGGCACGCTCATCTGGGCATTAATTCCTTCATGGGCCAGGTAAATTCGCCCAAAACAATTGAGTTCGCTCCACTGTTTAAAAAGTTCATCACGCAGCGCTGCCGGGTCGGCTATCTGCACATACCTGTAAAATGAGATTGTTTTGCGGCTGAAGGTTTCTTCCCGCAGACGTTGTTTCAGGACGTTCTTATCGACCCTGTTTACCAGTAAAGACATCTTTGATAAAAATAATTGCAGGTTATATTATCAAACATTTTCAGGATGCCGGTATGGGTGAGCCTGGCCGGCTAAAATCCAAAAAATATTTTTACGTTTGCAAAGGTACAAAATTGTTCGATAAAGCAGCATGGCTGGTATGGGTGAAAGCAAAGATAAAATACTGATAATAGGGGCCGGAGGGCAGATAGGTGTTGAACTTACGGAGGGACTTTCTGCCCTTTTCGGACACGGGAATGTGGTGGCTTCTGATGTTAAGGCAACACAGGCTTTTGACAAAAATCCTTTTGAAATTCTTGATGCGCTTGACAAGAACGCTTTGTTTGAGCTGGTAAAAAAGCACAATATTACCCAGGTCTATCATTTGGCAGCATTGCTTAGCGCAACAGGAGAACAGAATCCTGGCTTTGCTTGGAAACTAAACATGGAGAGCCTTTTCCATGTGCTTGATCTGGCAAAAGAAAAACACATTCGTAAAGTTTACTGGCCAAGTTCAATTGCAGTTTTCGGACCAACCACCCCGCGCGACAATACGCCACAGTTTACGGTGATGGAACCATCAACGGTGTATGGAATTAGCAAACAGGCCGGAGAACGCTGGTGCGAATGGTATTTTAAGAAGTTCGGTGTAGATGTGCGCAGTTTGCGATATCCCGGTCTTATTGGCTGGAAAAGCGCTCCGGGAGGTGGCACAACAGATTATGCAGTGCATATTTTTCATGAAGCTCTGAAAAAAGGCAGCTACGAATGTTTTTTAAGCGCAGATACCGCTTTGCCGATGATGCACATGGAGGATGCCATAAAAGCCACGATCCAGCTGATGGAGGCCCCGGCAGAAAATGTGCTTATCAGAGGCAGTTATAACCTCGCCGGTATCAGTTTTACGCCTGCACAAATAGCTGAGGAGATCAAAAAACACATCCCTGAGTTTTCCATTTCTTACAAGCCTGATTTCAGGCAGGCCATAGCCGACAGCTGGCCGCGCAGCATTAACGATGCGGAAGCGAAGGCGCACTGGGGCTGGAAAGAGAAGTACGATCTTTCTGGTCTGGTTATGAATATGCTGGAAAACCTGCGTGAAAAAGTGCGGGTCTGAGGCTGTTCAAAAGTAATCCTGATCTCGCGTTGCCCGAAATTCTTTTGTACCAGCAGGGTGCAGTGATGCTGTGCAGGTGAAGCCCGGCTGCTGACGGAGCCAGATATGTACTAATGCTCTACCAGCTGTCTGCTGTTAGCGATCGCCACCTGCTGTGCTACATTTTGAGCCATGCTTACAAATGCCAGGGCCTGAGGCGTGCTCTCCTGCAGTACTGCGGGCCGTCCCGCATCTGAGGCTTCCCGCACACTTTGAACCAGTGGTAGCTGCGCAAGTAAAGGCAGGTTAAGTTCTGCTGCAAGATTTTTAACGCCGTCTTTTCCAAAAATATAATACTTGTTTTCGGGTAGTTCCGAAGGTGTGAACCAGCTCATGTTCTCAACCAATCCAAGTACCGGAATATTTGTCTGCGGCAACTGAAAAAGTGAAATTCCCTTACGGGCATCAGAAATTGCAACCTCCTGGGGGGTACAAACTATAACCGCTCCGGTTACCGGCACCTGTGTGCAGAGACTGATCTGAATGTCGCCTGTGCCGGGAGGAAGATCAACAATCAGGTAATCAAGCTCTCCCCATACTGTATCATAAAATAATTGCGAAAGCGCTTTTGTGGCCATGGGTCCGCGAAGCGCAATGGCCTGCCCCGGTGCAGCAAGAAAACCTATGGAGTTTATCTTTACGCCATAACTTTCAACGGGCGCCATCTTTTTTTGACCGTTAAATTCTGCCGGACCCGGACTCTCGTTCTCGACGCCAAACATTATTTGTTGTGAGGGGCCATAAATGTCTGCATCCACCAAACCAACCTTTGCTCCCTGCCGGGCAAGCGCAAGGGCCAGATTGGCAGCAACCGTGCTTTTACCTACGCCCCCCTTTCCACTGGCTACCGCAATGATGTTTCGCACGTCACGCAGCGTAGATTCTTCTTTCGGTTTTTTGCCTGTAACATTTGAGCTCATTGTGGCGGTTACCACAGCCTCTTTATCAACGTAATGTTTTACGGCATTGATACAGGCATTCTGTATCATGTCCTTCATCGGGCAGGCAGGCGTGGTAAGTACAACGGTAAAAGAGACTTTTTTACCGTCAATAGCCACATCTTTGATCATGTTCAATGTAACCAGATCTTTTTTAAGATCAGGATCCTGAACATAGCTAAGTGCATTAAGAACTTTCTCTTTGGTGATTTCCATAATCTTTGTAGCCCGCCATTACGGGCGCGGCAAAGATACGGCTATTTTGCGGAATCAGGCTGAAAGCTAAAACGGTTGGGCTCAACCGTGGCCTGCGTAACCGGCTTGTCGGGCCGCGGAATGTTGGCAGCGTTGGGATCGGCCTCCGACATCTGCATTCTTATTACATGCGCGATCGAATCCTGGAAACGTTTTGCCTGGCGGTGCATGGCAGCACGATCTTCAGCGGCAGGTCCGCAGCCGGCCAAAAAAGTTACAGGAAGAAGCAGCAATATTTTTTTCATAATGATCTTAAGAAAACCAAAACTAAGTAAAAAACAGAAAAGCCCCAAAGCAATTGCTTCGGGGCCATTCAGCTAACTAACTAAACACAAAATCTTAATGGTTGTGCCCTTCGTGACCTTCTTCAGCGGGAACTGCTGTATTGGTATCAGTTTCAGGGGTTACAGGAGCTGTAGTATCAACTTCGTTCTGCATTGACTCATTGATTGAATTGGCAATCGAATCCTGAAGTCTTTTCGCGTCATCTTCCATTTTTGCTTTTTCTTCAGCTGAAGGTCCGCAGGCAACAAAAGTGGCCATTGCAGCCAGCGCGATAATTGAGAATACTTTTTTCATTTTTTAGTGTGAGTTTATTGGTTGGTTTTCTATTTATACCAGATATGGTAAAAGGTAACCCTCTTTATCATAAAAATTTTTGCAAATGCATGTATTTGTTTAATAATCAGGGATTTTAAAGTTATTTTTGTGGTTCTCGCTTGCTTAAAAACGGGATTAGGGATATTTCTGAGGAACACAAAGGTTACCTTTATCAAAAATGGGTATTAACGTAAACAGGGCAATTGTAAAGGGGCACTCCAGAGAGATCAGTGATGCTGATTTTTTAGAGGGCCTGCGAAGCGGAAACAGTGAGATACTGTCTGCACTTTACCGCAAATATTACCCTCCCGTTCTTAAGCTTATTATTACCAACAGCGGCAGTGAGGAGCAGGCCAGAGATGTTTACCAGGAAGCAGTGATTGTGCTTTATGAGAACGCTCAGGCGCCGGGCTTCGAGCTCACATGCAGGCTACAGACCTATATTTATTCGGTGGCGAGGCGCCTTTGGCTGAAACAACTGAAAAATAAGGGCAAAACTGTTCTGTTTAAGGATGAAGATGAGAATGAGCTGGCTGAGGTTTCGGCTGATGTTGATCAGCACAGCGAAAAAGAGAAAGAGCTGAGCCACATGGAGCAAAGTCTGGAAAAGCTTGGTGAGCCTTGCGCCACGCTGATTCGCGATTTTTATATAGGCAGGTTAAGTATGGAAGAGATCAGCGAAAAATTCGGATACACAAATACCGACAACGCAAAAACGCAGAAGTACAAGTGTCTGCAAAGATTAAAGAGATATTTTTTTGACACCCCGGTGTCTGTTGAAAAGTGAAATGAGAGCAAGCGATTTATTTGATGAATATATAGATGGCAAAATGGGCGGCACCGACCGTGCACGTTTTGAGGCGCAGGTTGCCGGTGATGAGGTGCTTGCAAAGGCCCTCGAGGAGCACCTTCAGCTGCTGAGTGTAATGGGCAGCCACAGTAAACGCTCTGACCTAAAGAAAAGACTTAAGGAGATACATGAACGCGAATTCGGGGTTAATAACCGGGTAATAGCGCTGCACCGCGATGAAAACTTTGCCAGGAAGCATGGCAAAACTATTGCTGTGGCGGCCAGCACGGCATTTATTGCCGTCTTGAGTACCGTTGCCATATTAAGTACAGGCGGCTATCTTCTTAAAAAACAAAGCAATCAGATCACCGATCTCAATCGCGAGGTAATGGAACTTAAGGCCTCGAGTAATGCCATTGTAGAGGGAATTACGAGAGGCAAAAAGATCGTTTACGCGCCGGCCAACCTGGAAGGCAGTGCTTTTGCAATCAGTAACAGTGGCTTTATCCTTACCAGCTTTCACGTTATAAGCGGAGCCGACAGTATTTTTATACAGAATGTGAACACAGAACGGTCGGCCGCGTCACTTGTTTTTTCTGACCCCAAACTCGATCTGGCTGTACTGAAAGTGGAAAATGAAGAGGTGGTAAAAAAATGGGAAATACCTTATGTGCTGAAGAATAACGTTGCAGATATCGGGGAGAGGGTCTTTACCCTGGGTTACCCACGCAAGGATATGGTTTATGGGGAAGGCTCGCTTAGTTCCTTAAGTGGTTATTCAAACGACACTACCATGTATCAGATATCCATTCCGGTTAATCCTGGTAATAGTGGCGGACCATTGCTGGACGAGCAGGGTAATGTAATTGGGGTGATAAGGGGAAAGATCAGCGGGGCGGAAGCCACAGGTTTTGCCGTTAAAGCCAACAAGATTGTGCAGGCCATTAATACCCTGCCTGATGACAGTACCAAAATGGTGATACTGGACCACAAAGTAAAAAAAGCCACACTTAAAAATCTAAAGCGGGCAGATCAGATCCGTAAGATCAATCCTTATGTTTTTAACTTGCTGGTGTACAAGCACAAATAACTAATCGCCTAATTATCAGTCGAATAAGTTCTACAGTCTGTCAGGCATTTCATGCTCAGGCAATTAACTGATTTTTACACGGTCTTTCCACAGTTTGTTAACGCTGTGCGGTATTTTTTTAGCAATTGTCGTACCGTTAATTCCTGCCAAAACGAAAGTTATTAACAATTTTATCCCTAACTTAGTGGTCTAATTTCCTGTCCCCCATGTTTGAGATTTTAAAACACTTTGAGAATAAATACGGAACACTTAAAAAGAAAGGTTTGCGTATTGAAGGACTTTCCATGATCGATCCAAAACGTAAAAAACACGTGATCATGGTGAGCAAACCATTTATGTTTGATAACAGACAACTTCCCAAGACCTATGAAGGGCTTGACATTAAATCGAAGATCGAAGGCCTGTTGCCAAAGGAATTTGCTTTTAAAAAAGATGCCGTAAAAAAAGAGTATGTGTGGGCACCTTCTAAATTTGAAAAGTACGTTGACCGTTGTTCTGAAGAGATCCGCAAACAATTTAATAACCCTACAATGAGTCGCCAGGAAATGCTTGACGCCCTGGCTTTTGGTAACTTTGAAGAGCACAAGAAGAAGAGCATTCAGCTTATGAAAGATGGGAAGATCCCTCCTTTTAAGATGAATTAAGACCCTGCGTTGGTTTTTGTTTTAAGAGAAAAAAGTAACACAATTGTCATAATTAAGGGTTAAACAATTAGTTACTTTGGTTGAAAAAGTCGGTTGGTTACCGGCTTTTTTCTTTTGGTGTTATACATCAGGCTTTTCACAGCCTTGCGGATATGAGAAGTCCGCTCAAGATATTTCTTCCAGCAATGTCCTGAAGGCGGTATATTTTTCGCCGAACCTGGCCTTATGCTCTGCCTGCAGTTTCTGCGCGAAGTTCTGACTGTAATGTTCAATATCGGCCATGGTCTTAAAACCATATTGCACAGTATAAGTGAAGCCCTCGTCATTTACATGTAGCACTTTAAGAATACGGTTCCAGGTAAAACAACCGGTTGTCATTACATCAGGGATGTGAACCTCCTGCATCCACTGCAGCCAATCCTCATGAATCTCGGTGCTTATATTTACAGTAACATTGTAGATGAACATACAGGCGAATTTAAGTAGAAAATGGTTATCCTTAGCCCGGTATACTTTTTCACTTTTTATTGTCGCGGTGCATGATGCCGGCCGCTGTACGTCTCTCACATATTCCCGACTCAAATGTATTCTGAGCAGGGGAACAACTCTGCACTTTTTACCATAAGTGTTACACAAGTCAGAAACACATATGCCTATATATTTGTAATTTTAAGGTTTTATGACAACTGATTTTATTGAAGAGCTGCGCTGGCGGGGCATTCTGCACGACATGATGCCTGGTACGGAAGAGTTGCTTAAAAAGGAACAGGTAAGCGGATATATTGGTTTCGATCCCTCGGGAGACTCACTGCATATAGGGCACCTGGTACAGGTATTTACCCTTCTTCGTTTTCAAAAGGCGGGCCATCGGCCTATAGCACTTATTGGAGGCGCCACCGGAATGGTGGGTGACCCGAGCGGCAAAAGCGCCGAACGAAATCTTCTTGATGAAGAGGCTCTGCAAAAAAACGTGGCCGGCATCAAAGCTCAGCTGGAAAAGCTGCTGGATTTTAACGACAGTAAAAACGGCGCGGTTCTTGTAAATAACTACGACTGGATGAAAGATTATTCCTTTCTCAATTTTATCCGCGATGTTGGTAAGCACCTTACCGTTAGTTATATGATGGCCAAAGACTCAGTGAAGAACCGGCTTGAAACCGGAATGAGTTTTACTGAATTCAGCTATCAGCTATTGCAGGCCTATGACTTTTACGTGCTACACCGGCAGTATGGATGTAAAATACAGATGGGAGGCTCTGATCAGTGGGGCAATATTACCAGCGGCACAGAACTCATTCGTAGAAAGGCCGGGGGCGAGGCTTTTGCTGTAACAACCCAGCTCATTAAAAAAACCGACGGTACAAAATTCGGTAAAACTGAAAGTGGCGCTGTCTGGCTCGACCGGAACAAAACATCTCCATATAAATTTTACCAGTTCTGGCTCAATACCAGCGACGCCGATGCCAGGAACTGGATAACGATCTTTACTTTTTTCAGCAGGGAAAAAACTGAAGCGCTTATTGGGGAACATCAGAATGATCCTGCAAAACGTATTTTACAGAATACCCTTGCCGGCGAACTAACTCGGCTGGTTCACTCTCAGGAAGATCTTGATAATGCGATTGAGGCAAGCGCTGTTTTATTTAAGGGAGGGGTACCTGAGCTTCTGAGGCTTGACGAATCGACTTTTCTTGAAATTTTTGAAGGCGTACCGCATTTCGATGTTGAACGGGCCGAAATTGAAAAAGGCACAGGTGTAATTGAGCTGCTTGCAGAAAAAACAAGTGTCTTCCCTAGCAAAAGCGAGGCGCGTAAAATGATCCAGGGGGGAGGCGTAAGTATAAATAAAAAAAAGGTTGAGGGTGTTGAAGCGCTTATCGGTAAAAATCACCTGATCCGCGATAAGTATATCATCATTCAGAAAGGCAAAAAGAACTACTATCTCTGCTGTGTGAACTGATGGCACTCAAACATTCGCAATACCTCAAACTTTCACAGAAACTTCTTCCCCAGCAGATACTGCTCATGAAACTGCTGCAGTTGCCAACGCTCGCTCTGGAGGAGAGAATAAAGGAGGAACTTGAAGCGAATCCGGCCCTGGAAGAGGAGGGTGAAACCAGCAGCGACGACGAAATATACAGCAACGAGGAGGGAGATGATTCGGAAGCCCCTGTAGAACTAGACGACAACGGTGATCCCAGGGAGGATCCGGAAAAGGCTGCGGAAAACGATGTTGACATGGAAGATTACATGGATGCCGAAGAACTTGATTCCTATAAGTACGAGGTGGTTAACAAGGGTCCGGACGATGACAGCCGCGATTATGTTCTGGCAGAAGGCTTAGGCTTCAAAGATCAGCTTGAGCAGCAGCTGGGAATGCGTGAACTGGACGAGCAGGAATATGCGGTTGCATTATATCTGATTGGTTGTATAGATGAGGACGGATACATCAGGCGAGAGCTTGAACTGATCGTTGACGATCTTGCTTTCAACTACAACATAACCACCGATCTCAGGCAGGTAGAAAGCATGTTAAAGGTCATCCAGACCTTCGATCCTCCCGGTATAGGGGCGCGCAACCTGCAGGAATGTCTGTTGCTGCAGCTTGATCGTAAAAAGGAAAAAACAAGAGATGTTGTTCTGGCGATGGAGGTGATCCGTAATTACATGGATGAGTTCTCGAAAAAACATTTTGACAAAATTCAGAAGCGTCTTGATATTGATCAGGAAGAGCTGAAGGATGTGATCAGCGAGATCACCCATCTTAATCCACGCCCCGGAAACAGCGAAAGGAGCGACGGATCGTTTAGTCCGGTTGTGCCTGATTTTATAATCGCTGTAAATGATGGCAAACCCGAACTGAGCATAAACGGCCGTAATCTGCCCGATCTCAAGATCAGCAAGGATTACAGGGAAATGCTTGAGGAGTATTCCCGCAGTAAGGACAAAAGCAGCAAAGAGGCGTCAGGTTTTATAAAAAGCAAGATTGAAAGTGCCGGCTGGTTTATTGAGGCTTTGCAGCAGCGTTATGCAACCATGTCTATCTGTATGAAATGTATTCTTGAATATCAGGAGGAGTACTTTGCCACCGGTGATGAGAACAAGTTAAAGCCGATGATCCTTAAGGATATTGCCACGCGGGTAAATATGGATCTGAGTACAATCTCGCGAATGGCCAACAGCAAGTACGTGCAGACACCCTATGGTACTTTTCCGCTGAAAACATTCTTTAGCGAAAGTATGAGTACTGAAAGCGGCGAGGAAGTAAGCAGCCGCGAGATCAAAAATATGCTTAGGGATTTTGTCTCGAAGGAAGACAAAAAGCATCCGCTTACTGATGATGAGTTGTGTGCTCTGTTAAATGAGAAAGGTTATAACATTGCCCGTCGTACAGTAGCAAAATACCGTGAACAGCTTGATATCCCCGTAGGAAGGATGCGCAGAGAACTCTGATCTGCCGGCATTGCACTGTAAAATTACCGGACTAATATTTGCAAAATCTTCTCTGTAACCATGTGCCGTCCTGGGCGAACCAGATCACATATAGTCCATTGGGAAACCCGCTTACATCGATCTCTTTAATTCCGACTTCTTTAAACGTATTACATATCAGCTGCCCCGCACTGTTATAAATAAACACTTCCCCGCGAACATCTCCCTGCACAAACAGCTTTGAAGAAGATGGATTAGGAAAAACAGTGATTGCCGGCGTATTTACCGTGCCTTTTAAGCCAAGCGGAGAGTAGTCTATGATCTGATACAGCGTATCGCTGCTGCAGCTGTTGCTTGCGACCAAAGTTATGGTATAGCTGCCCGCAGCTGTAAAAGTGGTTACAGGAGAGGGCTGGGTACTTGCCTGGCCATTGCCGAAAGACCAGTAAGAAGCGCTGCTATTGGCTGAACTATTGTATAAGTACAAACTATCATTGCCGAGGTAATATGAAAATGCTGCGGCGGCCGGCCAGTTGCAGATGTTTATGGTTTGCTGCACGGTGTCACTGCTGCAGGCACCTGAAGCAACAAGCGTAATGGTATAAATGCCATTTGCAGAGTAAGTTGTCGTGGCATTGGCAGTAGTACTATTGGTTCCGTTGCCAAGATCCCAGCTGTAAACAAGTGCATTGGTGGAGGTATTTGTCACATTCACCACACTTCCTGAAACTGCTGAGTTAAAAGCAGCCTTCACAGTAATGTCAGTGCTGTTTAATGCGGTATCGCAGAGGCCTTCGCTCATGTTATAATACGATCCTGAGGGCGTATTTTCAAGTTTGAGGGCGCGCACCATGTATTTGTAAATGCCCTTGTGTTCAAGGCACTGATCGGTATAAGAGGTGCTGCTTAGCGGACTGCCGTTTAGTTTAACATAACTGTTATTGGTGTCGTTTTTCATGTAGAGGTTATAGCCAACAATATTGGTTTCAGTTGAAGCCGACCAGCTGATGATACAATCGTAACCTGATTTGGTTGCTGTTACGTTTGACACAGGAGCAACAACATTGTTCCTGAGTGTAGGATCTCCCATAAGCGCGTTGTGTATCCACTTCCCTGTAATGGCATATACACTGGTGAAATACAAACCAGGGTTGTTTTGAGTAGCCAGCAGACTATAACCTATATTTTCTCCCAGGCCCATGTGGTGAAACTGGTAGTGTGGCCGGCCCGACCACACATTGGTGAGCATAGACCCGCTGGCGAGGGGAGCCCTCAGAAAACTGTTTGTTACATCCCAGTCGCCGAAGTAAGAACCAAAAAGCATGCTGAACACGCCCTGCAAAGTTGAGGCTGCGATTGCGTTTGTATTGCCTATTCCTGAAGCACTTGTAAATGAACCTCCACCACATCCGTATGACCAGAGATACGAGCTGTTGTTTAACGAAGTAATGTAATCTGCCGCTACAATGTTTGAAGATCCCAGAAGCGGAGCGAAATTTTTGTAGGCGCTTGCGGCAAAAGCTTCTCCTGAAAAATACCCGAAGTTGTCGTCAACTACGGCCTGGCGCTGAGGGGCAAATATTTTTTTTCTATAGGCATGATCCTTGTCAAGATACAGCCGCAATAGCTGCTCTTCGTTGCCCGTTGAGTTAAACGCCGACATATTGGCCAGGTCGACCCTGCCTACCTGAAGTTCTATATCGCCAGGCACCGCGCTCTGATCAAATTTTCCGTCGCCGGGCAAATTTTGTGTGCGTGCCGGTGAGGCAGCGGTAGTTGGACCCATAATATCTGTCCACACTCCATTTACGTCGCCATAATAAACATCTGCAGGCCAGGCTCCCAGGTGATCGCCATGCCCATCGGGATTCAGATTGCCACTATAGGGCACCGGTATATGGCCGAATAGAAAAACCGCCTTTGTGTTTGTTACATCCTGATTGTATGCAGTTACAATCTTTGATTTTACATGTTGTACCGAGCCATTCCTGTCAACATCAATGCGGATAACCTCCCAGCCGTCGCCTTCAATATCTTCCTGCAGACGCAAAAGTTCGGGCGCCAGAACTGATATGAAGGAGCTGTCAATCACCAGGAGAAGTTTCCCGCGAAAATGAACTTCCGGCACTTCAATTCCGCAGTTGATGTAGCCAAAGCCGGTATATCCTGTAGCAACCCTGCTTACTTTATACTCATAATTCTGTCCGGCAACCACGGTGTTATCGGTGTACTGCGTTACACTTCCCTGTACTGCTGCCAGCATAGCCCCCCAGGTTACTGCTGTTTTGAGTTTACGCCAGATCTGGTACTGATTACTTGCCGCGTTGGTGGTCCAGTGCAAAGTAATGGAGGCAGGGCTGGCCTGTGTGCTTACGCTTAGCTGAACTGCGGCGTCGGCAGCTACCTGAGCTTTAAAATAATTGAAGGAAAGACAGCACAGAAGAATCAGTAGGATTTTTTTCATTTACAGCAGGAAAGATGTTTAAAGGTAAATAAAATGACACATAGATCCGCTGAACTTCTATGCAGCATTCAAAGGGCAGGGACTTCTGACTTCATAATAATCAACAGGAAATGCAACTGAGTTATCTTGTAAATGGAGATTACAGTCTGCAACGTAATCCAGTGCTTAAGCGGTAACTAAACCGGCTTACGGTTGTGCTGTATTTTGAGTTGCGGTAAACGTACATTGGCTGGAAAGACAGCATCAGTTGTAAACGGCCGAGAAAATTGCTGCTTTTTGAAAGCCGGATCCCGGTACTTAATGGCATGCCGGCGTAGAACGCAAAACCTGCCCCGGGCAACGCCTTCCGTACCACTATTTCATTCAAGCTGTCGCTGTCAAATGAAAGAAACGGCGAAAACCGGGGCTCTTCTCCCACCGGCGCAAGCACCTCCTGTTCAGAGGTGCTATATCTGCTGTCGTATCTGATTGCGTAAATGAGGCCTGGCGCCAGGTCTAGGCCACCCTCAAACCAAAGGCGGTTAATTCGGTCGGAGCTTAGTCGAATACCCACCGGAAGCGAAAGTTGCAGGCCGCTTACTGCGAACTGGTATATCTCAGTGTATTGTCTGTGTAAAGCCAGTTGCTGGCCCTGGCCGTTCTCAAATACGTCAACAATACGGCTGGTATCACCATAAAATGCGTTTGTTGCCATAAAGAGTTCGCGATGCAAAAGTCCTGCGGCGAGAGAGAACCGGGAATTAACTCTAAGAGGCTGGAAATAGCTGAAAGCCATTATAGCGGGTCCGGGCAGGGGAAGAAATATGCCAATTTGTTCGCCTTTGAAACTGCGCTTAAGCTGAGGGTCTTCGGGCACGAGTTTTATGTATTCATCGGCTTCCACGCGCGGAAACCAGTTGTCGTGGTCAAAACCAACCTCAGCCTGAACATAGGGACGGTAATAGAAGGAGCTGTCTGGCTGCTGTGCATCTGCTGCAAGCCAAAGGCCGGCAAAAAGTAAAACGAGAGATGCTTTATTTGTCATAATCTATACCTGATGCCGGTGGAGAGCATTAATTCAAAACCCTGCCTGGACTGCAAAGTTGCAAATTTTGTGAACATGTAATATGGCTGGGCATTTATCAGCACCAGGAGTTTTCCTGACGCCGGTGCTCTTCTTGTTATGTTGAAGTATAAAGTAAGAGGTAACCCGGCAGTGAAGGTGTAGCCGTTCAAGAAAAGGTAATTTCTGCTTTGGGCGGTAGCATCCCTGTCAGGAAAATTTTCCTGCTCAGGTCCGGTGGCTGGTTCAGAACTGTTGGGTTTATGGAGATCGGTTGACTCGGTTATGTTTTGGTATATAACATATCTGGCATTATAGAGTCTTCCTGGCGCAATTTCAATGCCGGCCTGTGCCCGTACCCTGCGCCTTTTGTTACCGGAAATCTGTAAACCAAGAGGCAACTGCATAAGCGCCGAATTGATCTGGTAAGAGATGTATTCGGTTGTATATCGATACAGGTCAAACTTTGTTCCCTGTTCATTTCTATAGTCGTCGAGTACCGACAGCGTTGTTGCCTCATAAGAGTTTTGCGCTACCATAAGGGAGCGTGAGATCAGCCCTACATTAAAACTTAACAATGATCTTTTACCAAAGGACTGAAAATACCTAAGAGCGTACACGGTGTGAACCTGTGGAGCCGCAGATCTTTCAAGAGTTCTGAAGGTTTGCATATCACGCTGAAGCAGTGTTTCATTTGGGGCCAGGGCGGCCACCTGCTGCAGCGTAGCGATTGAGCTGAAACGTTGGGTGCTAAATCCAGCCTCTGCCTGCGCAGCTTCTTCTCTGATATAACCGGTAGAAGAACTCTGCGTGTAAGAGGTCAGCGGTAATAACCACAAAAGGCAGCCACAAATAGTTTTCATCCCAACAGTCTCTATACAGGTACTGCAATTCCTATGCCTGGCATAACGGTATCAGTTGGGGGGCGCAGCCGTGAAAGAGTGTTAAAGGGTCCTTAGAGGTTAAGATCTTGTAAGGGTATGGTATTTGTGGCAGTAAGCCTAGCCTGCCCCGGCAATGATTTTATGCCGGCGCATACCCGCAACCAATTGGAGGGTAGGAAAAACCTCGAAAGCTGTATCGGAAAGATTCCGCTGCCTTTCCGGTAGTGCTGCATCTTTCCGGATGTATTGGGTGCCTGCGCTCTAATATTTCTGGATTGGCAGCAGCTCCTTCACGGGCCACCACGTTGTTTAATGTGCCTCCAGCCAGTTTGCGCCTGCGCCCATACCCACTTCTACTGGTACTTTTAATGGAAGCGCTTCCCGCATGAGTTTTTCAATTACAGGCTTTACAGTTTCAAGTTCAGGTTTGTAAACATCAAAGATCAGTTCATCATGTACCTGTAACAGCATTTTTGTTTTCAGGTTTTGTTTTTTCAGTTCACGGTGAATATTGATCATTGCCAGTTTAATCATGTCGGCGGCACTGCCCTGTATTGGTGCGTTTATGGCATTACGTTCAGCAAAACCGCGCACTGTGGCATTGGCCGAGGTTATATCACGCAGCCAGCGTTTGCGGCCCAGTAAAGTTTGTACATATCCGCTTTCCCTGGCAGTATTTATCTGTGCATCCATATAATTTCTTATGGCTGTATACTCCCTGAAATAATTATCAATAAGAGTTTTTGCCTCAGCACGGGGAATGTTGAGGTTTTCGGCAAGCCCAAACGGACCCTGCCCATAAATAATACCAAAGTTCACGCTTTTGGCCTTGTAGCGCATCTCCTTGGTAACATCATCCTCAGCTACACCAAACACTTTTGCCGCTGTGGCAGTATGGATGTCTTTGTTCTGTCTGAAGGCATCGCACATGTTAGGATCTTCGCTTATGCTCGCTACTATTCGCAATTCTATCTGTGAGTAGTCGGCGCTGAGCAGTATGTGTTCTTCGTTCCGGGGAATAAAGGCTTTTCTGATCTGCCGGCCTCTTTCGGTTCGTATCGGAATGTTCTGCAGGTTAGGGTTGTCACTGCTGAGGCGCCCTGTAACGGCAACCACCTGGTTAAAGGAGGTGTGTATACGTTTGGTTACCGGATGCACAAGTTCGGGCAGTGTGTCGACGTAAGTGTTTTTTAATTTACACAATTCACGGTAATCAAGAATTTTGGAAACGATAGGATGCGCTTTCTCCAGTTTACTCAGCACATCTTCGCCTGTAGCATATTGACCGGTTTTGGTCTTTTTAGGCTTGTCAACTATTTTCAGGTATTCAAACAAAATCTCACCCACCTGCCGTGGAGATGATACATTAAATTTAGTTCCGGCCAGTTCCTGGATCGTTTTTTCCACATCAGCGATATCGCTTTGCAGCTGCGACGAAAATTCTCGTAATACGGGCACATCAAGATTAATACCCTCCAGTTCCATGTCGGCAAGCACGGTAATAAGCGGCACCTCCACTGAGTGAAAAAGATTTTCCAGCTCGTTTTTTTTGAGTTCAGGGCCGAACTTTTCTTTTAGTTGCAGCGTAACGTCAGCATCTTCAGCAGCATAATCTTTAATGATGTCGGTATGGATGTCGCGCATGTTGAGCTGGTTTTTGCCCTTTTTTCCGATCAGTGCCGTAATACTCACGGGGTCGTACCCAAGATAGGTCTGCGAAAGAACATCCATGTTGTGTCGCATATCCGGCCTTAAAAGAAAATGCGCTACCATGGTGTCGAAAAACCGGTTACATATGGTGATGTTGTAATTTTTCATCACCTCGTAATCGTATTTGATATTCTGACCGATGAGGGTCTTTGCAGGATCTTCAAGTATGCCACGAAAACGTTCAACCAGCGCCTGAGCGTATTCTCTTTCTGCAGGCATTGGCAGGTAATAAGCTTCGTGTTTTTTGAGCGAGAACGAGAGGCCTACCAGTTCCGCATCCAGTGTGCAAAGCGAGGTGGTTTCAGTATCAAATGAGTATTCGCTGCACTGCCGCAGTCTTTCTATGAGGTTCTCGATCTTCACATCACTGTCAAGCAGCTCATACTCGTGCGGCACATCGCTGATTGTTTTAAGATTGATCACAGCTGATTCTGAAGGTTCTTCCGATGTGCTATCCGGCGGCTCTGAAAAAAGATCGCCCTGGTTGCTGATGGTATTTTTGTTCTGTGTCGTTTTCTTCTCGGTGGCCGGCGGTTCTTCACCCAGCAACTGCTGAGCTATGCGGCGGAACTCAAGTTCCTGGAAGATCTCGGCCAGCGCAGGTTTGTTTATTTCTTTAAGCGCGAGTTTTTGTTCATCAAGATCAATAGGGCAGTCGAGAATAATGGTAGCCAGACGTTTTGATTGAAGGGCCAGCTCACTGTGCTGCTCAACACGTTCTTTGAGCTTGCCTTTCAGTTTGTCGGTATTCTCAAGCAGGTTTTCAATACTTCCAAAATCCTTTACAAGCTGAATGGCTGTTTTTTCACCAACGCCAGGTATACCTGGAATGTTGTCGACCTTGTCACCCATCAATCCAAGTATATCAATAAGTTCACTGACCGATCTTATCTCCCACTTCTTGCAGATCTCGGGCACGCCCAGGATCTCGGCGCCATTACCCAGCCGTGCAGGTTTATATATAAAAGTGTTCTCATCTACAAGCTGGCCGTAATCCTTGTCCGGCGTCATCATGTAAGTGGTAAATCCCGCCTTTTCGGCTTTGGAGGCTAGAGTGCCTATCACGTCATCAGCCTCGAAACCTTCAATGCCAAGCACTTCAATGTTAAATGCCTTAATCATGTTAATGATAATTGGAATTGAGGCCCTCAGGTCTTCCGGCATCTCCTCACGATTGGCCTTGTACTCGGTAAAATCGTCGTGGCGGCTGGTTTTGCCCTCCATGTCGAACACCACCGCAATGTGTGTGGGTTTTTCCTTGTTAAGTATCTCAAGCAGGGTATTGGTAAAACCAAATATTGCAGAGGTGTTAAAACCTTTGGAATTAATGCGGGGACTGTTGCTGAACGCAAAATAAGCCCTGTAAATAAGGGCATAGGCATCAAGCAAAAAGAGCTTTTTGTCACTGGGTCTTGTTATCATTCCTGCGGCTGACCTGCTTTCCAGGCATTGTAATTGGTAATGGCAGAAACAGCTGCCTCTTCATCAAATTCTTTTTCTTCTGCATACTCTTCAACAAGGCCAGGATGGTCGCTTGTGTATTTTTGCAGTTGTTTTTTAAAGTTGCGTGACTTAACCGGTTGCGGATTTTTATCTCCGGGCCCCAGGAGAAAATATTCTGATTCTGTTATAACCTTGTTCATGCGCAGGCCCTCATAACTTAATTCATATAAACTAATAGGTCCCTGTACTATTGACCGGTAAAAACCAGGCTCTCCGTTGTCGTCGAGCGAAACAAAATTTTTGTCATCAAAACCATAGGCTTTTATTTTGGCCGGTTTGTAGGTTCGCTGCATCCCGTTTTTATCTTTAAACATTACCTTCGCATACAAGTCAAGCGGTTTTTTTTCGTTCAGTTTTACTTCTCCGCGCAACGTGTCGCCCTGGGCATTAACAATATAACCTGGCACATAACTTTGCTGCCCCACATAAAGCGCCGGCAACAACAGCAATGCCGCGAATGTACAGATGTGATTTTTCATGGGTTTAAATTATGGAAAGATTTGGTAGTATTCTCTATTTTCATGGGCAGAATAATTCCAAAAAAAAAGTATTGTGTTGAGTTCGTAAAGAGAGAGATCTGAGCCGGCCGGAATAGCTGGTTCTGAATGGTTACGCAGGCAGGAACTGTAAGTGCATAAACATAGAACTGGGTTGCCGGTTGCGGCGCCAGGCCGGGGGCTTATCGGTCAGGAGAGGTTTATGACACTACCACGCAAACCTGATCTCATACATATCCGGCCAGAATTTCCCTGTTACCAGCACCCTGTTGTTGTCAGGATCATAAGCAATTCCGTTCATTTCGCCGAGCCGTGGATTGATGGTCTTAGCTTCATTATAGAGCGCGCTGAGGTCGAGCTGCCCTACAACCCTGCCGCTTTCTGGATCGATCTTCACGATTATATTACTCATCCACACGTTCGCGTAAATGTGGCCGTTAATAAATTCCAGTTCGTTGAGGTGATCCAGGCCGTATCCATCTTTTGTAACAGCCAGTGTTTTCACTACACTCATGTCGGCGGGATCAAAAAACGTAAGATTATAGGTGCCGTCGCTCATTACGATCATGTTATTGTACACGGTAAGGCCCCAGCCTTCTTTGTTGTTGTAATTGAACTGGCCGGTCTTTTGAAAGGTATTGGCATCGTAGATAAACCCCCGCTGGTTTTGCCAGGTTACCCAGTAAATTTTGTCGTTTATGGCAGCAATACCTTCTCCAAAATAAACATTCCTGTCAAGCTCTGCTTTTACCTGGATTTCACCTGTGGCTGTGTCAACAATGCCAAATGTTGAACGGGTGCTGGGAATGTGATCTGGCGCTCCGGTGCTTTCAAAAAGTTTACCCTTGTAAAAAAAGAGACCTTCAGTAAATGCGCCAACATCATGCGGATGTTTTTTCACTACAGTATAATTGATTGTCTGCACTGTTTTTTTTATTGGCGCCGGTGGCACATATTCAGGAGGTGGACCTTCGGGGTCGCAGGCGGCGAGAGCAATTGCAGCCACCAAAGCAGCGGTTATCTTTCTCATATTACTTTCCAGGTGCTGCCTTCTTTGGTGTCGTTCACCTGCACACCGGCCGCTATCAGCCTGTCGCGGATCTCATCACTAAGTTTAAAATTTCTTTCAGCTTTCGCTCTTGCGCGCATCTCAAGAACGTATTCCATGAGTTTTTCAAGTGCGTTATTGCCGGCCCCGCTTTCTGTTTCTGCCTGCAAACCCAGCACATCAAAAACAAAATCGCTGTAAAGTTTTTTCAGGGTGTTTATATCATCTGCTGTTAGCGTGCTTTTGCCATCATTCACCGAATTGATGATGCGACTGGCCTCGAACAGATGCGCGATAAGAACTGAAGTATTAAAATCGTCGTTCATTGCAGCGTAGCAGTTGTTACGCAGTGTAGCAATATCTTCTTCTGATTTTGACGAAGGTTTTAGATGCTGCAGTGTTTTCCAGGCATCCATTAAGCGTGAAAGTCCTTTTTCGCTGGCTTCCAGAGCTTCGTTGCTAAAATCGAGAGTGCTGCGGTAATGTGTCTGCAGCATAAAAAAACGTACAGCCATGGGGTAATAACCTTTTTTCAGCAGCGGATGAGCGCCTGTGAACAGTTCGCCCGGTAAAAAACCATTGCCGGCAGATTTCGACATACGAACGCCGTTTACGGTAAGCATATTGGTATGCATCCAGTACCTTACCGGCGTTTTATGGTAGCAGGCTTGCGATTGCGCAATCTCATTGGTATGGTGTGTGGCCTGAAGGTCCATGCCGCCGCCGTGTATATCAAAAGTATCGCCCAGGTATTTTCTGCTCATGGCTGAACATTCAATGTGCCAGCCGGGAAAACCTCTTCCCCAGGGCGAGGGCCATTGCATAAGGGTTTCGGGTTTGGCTTTGATCCAAAGGGCGAAATCGAGCCTTCCCTTTTTTTCATCCTGTCCGCTTAATTCTCTTGTGTTTTCAAGCAGGTCTTCAAGTTTTCGGTTTGTGAGCTGGCCATAGTTGAAGGCGGCGCTGTATTTTTCCACATCAAAATATACGGTGCCGTTTACTACGTAAGCATAACCGTTTGCGATAATCTCCTGTATCATCTCTATCTGCTCGCTTATGTGGCCCGTTGCAGTAGGTTCTATTGATGGCGGAAGGGTATTGAATAGTCGCATCACATCGCGAAAACCCACGGTGTATTTCTGAACTATCTCCATAGGCTCAAGCTGTTCAAGCCTGGCTTTTTTTGCAAACTTGTCATCGCCCTCATCGCGGTCGCCCTCAAGATGCCCGGCATCGGTAATGTTACGGACATAACGAACCTTGTACCCAAGGTGAAGCAGGTAGCGGTATATTAAATCAAAGGATACAAAGGTGCGGCAGTTGCCCAGGTGAACATCGCTGTACACAGTAGGCCCGCAAACATACAAACCCACCAGCGGAGGCGTTATCGGAACAAAGTCTTCTTTTTTGCGTGTTAAGGTGTTATATATCTGAAGTTTATTCACAGGATGGTAAATTTCGGCAAAAAATCAGGAACTGAAAGACAAATTTTGGGACGCGCTAAAACCTAACTATTGAGGCTTGAGTTCTCCTTGTGGCTATACCAGTGCTGTAGTGGTTTCCTTCCCACTCCTGGTTTCCACAGTTGCTCACAACGCTGTCCTGTTTCCTGGTTCCCCAGCAGGTCAAACGACAACACTGTCCTGGTTCCCCAAGGGTTAAACCACCCAGCCTAGTCCCCTCTCCAAAAATTATCTTTATTTTCGCCTGCCACACCTACAGCTTCTGCAACTCTCGGTTATTATAGTCAATTACAATGTAAAGCACTTCATTGAACAGTGCCTGCACGCTGTTATAAAGGCTACCCGCAATCTTAAGGCAGAAATTTTTGTGGTGGACAATAATTCGGTTGATGGCTCTCCGGCGCTTATCAGAAGCAAATTTCCTGGTGTTAAACTTATACAGAATCAGCAAAATCTGGGTTTTTCAAAAGCCAACAACATCGCCATAAAGCAGGCTAAGGGTGATTATGTGTTATTACTTAATCCTGATACCGTGGTGCAGGAAGATACTTTTGAAAAGTGTCTCTTTTTTATGGAATCGCATCCTGAAGCCGGCGGACTCGGCATTAAGATGCTGGATGGAAAGGGCAATTTTCTTCCTGAAAGCAAAAGGGGATTACCAACTCCCGCAGTTGCATTTTATAAGATCTTTGGTTTGTCGAAACTCTTCCCCCGCACTAGAAAATTCGGGCAATACCATCTCACCTACCTCAGCAAAGATGAAAGTCACGAGGTGGATGTACTTAGCGGAGCCTATATGCTTATAAGAAGATCGGTGCTTGAACGAACCGGTTTGCTCGATGAAACTTTTTTTATGTACGGCGAAGACATTGACCTTTCGTACCGTATAACCCAGGCCGGGTATAAAAACTACTATTTTGCAGGAAGCAGCATCATACATTACAAAGGCGAGAGCACAAAAAAAAGCAGCGTAAACTACGTGATCGTTTTTTACAAAGCCATGGCCATTTTTGCCAGCAAACATTTCAGCCAGAATAACGCCAGAGCTTTTACACTGCTCATCCACCTGGCCATATACCTGCGCGCAGGAGCCGCTATCCTGGCGCGCTTTGTGCGACAATTGTTTTTTCCCGCAATTGATTTCGCTATTATTCTCGCCGGACTTTATTTTTGTAAGGATATTTACGAGACAAGGTTCAAGCTGTATCCCAATTTTTACACTGCTGAGATCCTCAACTTCTTTTTTCCTCTATACACGCTTATCTGGATGGGTTTTGTGTATTTCAGCGGTGGTTACGACAGGCCCGTTTCGCTGCGCCGAATCAGCAGGGGTGTGCTTGCGGGTTCGGCCTTTATTCTCATCATTTATTCGCTTCTGCCCGAAGATTATCGTTTCTCCCGCGCGCTGATCCTCATTGGCTCTTTTTATACCTGGCTGGTGTATTTAACAACACGTCTTTTGTATCATGCGGCGAAGATTGAACAGTTCAGGTTGGGTGGGCTTAAAGCGGGCGCGCGGATAGGCGTGATAGGCAGCAGGGCCGAATACGAAAGGGTGTATGGCTTGCTGCAGAAGACAAATATAAAAGCTGAGTTTATTGGGCAGATCGATCCTGATGCCGGAGTTTCCACAGGCGAGAACAGACTTGGCACACTTCATCAGGTTGATGAGATCATTGATGTACACAAATTGAATGAGGTTATTTTTTGTGCCCGCGATATACCCAGCGCTGAGATCATCAACAAAATGATCGGCCTGGTTACAAAAGGCATAGAATTTAAGATAGCACCACCAGAAAGCCTGTCGATAATTGGCAGTAACAGCATTGATACAGCCGGCGACCTGTATGTAATTGACGTCAATAATGTAGGAAAGCCAGAGAACAGACGCAACAAAAGAATGTTCGATCTGTTGTCTTCATTAGCGATCATCCTGTTATCCTGGCTGTTAATCTGGTTTCAGAAAAACAAAGGCAGGTTCCTTGGCAATACAGTTAAGGTTCTTACCGGCTTTTATTCGTGGGTTGGTTATGGCAGCCAGTTGCGGAAAGACCTGCCTTCACTTAAACCATCAGTGCTGAGTCCGGCCGATCTTTTGCCGGAAGGCAGCTCAGAGGAAAAGGTCAACAGGGCGCTTCTGGCTTACTCCAAGGATTACAGGGTTGAGAATGACCTGCGGATACTTTGGAAGAACCGTTCAAATCTGGGGAGATAGTTGTTAAACTTTGTTGGCTTTTTTTGTCGCTGCCAAAATTAGCATGATTTTTAGTGAACACTTTTATCTATGAAACAATTCCTCTTTTTTACTCTGTTTCTTATTAGCATTTCTTTTATTTCCGCCCAGTCGCAGGAACCTGTTACGTGGAGTGCCAGCTACCAGAAAATGAGCGGGGGTGAGGGTGAGATAGTAATTATCGGAACTATTCAGAAAGGATGGCATACCTATTCACAGCGCCCAACCGATGCGGGGCCCATTCCCACCTCTTTCAGTTTTACGCCTTCTGGTGATTATTCACTAATGGGTAACACCCGCGAAAGTGGCGCCAAAGAGGAATTTGTTCCGGCTTTTGAAGCGCGGATCTATGTGTTTCATGATAAAGCAGAATTCCGACAAAAAATAGCGGTGAAAAATAAAAAGCCATTTACGCTTAATCTCACCCTTGAATACATGAGCTGTAATGATATGATGTGCCTGCCACCGAAGACCGAAAACCTCAAGGTTCAGGTGCAGTAGTAAATTAATGGTAATTTTGCCCTCATTCACACAAATGGGTTTATGAAAAGATTGCTGGCTGTTTTCCTGCTTTTGGCTGCTGTTGTAAACGGGCAGATAACGCATGTAAAGTGGAGCTATAGCGCCAAAAAAGTATCTGCCTGCGAATACGACCTGATATTCAAGGCGGAAATAGACAAGTATTACCACATTTTTTCCATTGTCACCTCGGGCGATTCCCGACCAACTTCCTTCACCTTTGCTCCATCGCCTGATTATAAGCTTGTTGGGGACATGAAAGAACCGAAGCCTCACAAGACCAATGACGAGATCATGGGCTTGTTGCTCGAACACCACGGTCCGAGCCCTGCCATATTTACTCAGAGGATAAAGTTGCTTACTGATAAAAAGTTTACTCTTTCGGGTCAGTTTGAATACCAGGAGTGCGATACCGTGGCCTGTAACTTCCCGCCAGTGGAAGATTTCAGTTTTAACCTGCAGGGCACTGCAGCCTGTAAAACAGAGGCCAAAGATACAAAAGAGGGGCTGCAGGTAATTGATCCGCCCGCCGATTCTGCTGCATCAGATACCGTTGTTGCGGCGGCAGATAGTCTCGCAACCGTTCCGCCGGTGAAATCCTCAAAAGGCGAACCTGGTATGCCAGAGATATCAGAGACAGTTTACGACGACGCAGCACCAGACCTTACCTGGTGGTTTATTTTTTTACAGGGATTTGTAGGAGGTTTCGCCGCGCTGCTTACGCCATGTGTATTTCCGATGATACCCATGAACGTGAGTTTTTTCACCAAACATTCAAAAACCAAACAACAGGGTCTGCGCAACGCTCTGCTTTATGGCATTTTCCTTATTGCACTTTATGTTGGTCTTGGGCTCAGTGTCACCATGATTTTTGGAGCGGGCGCGTTGCATACCCTATCTACGGGAGTCTGGTTCAACCTTGCTTTTTTTGTACTGCTTGTTGTTTTTGCAGTCTCCTTTCTTGGCGCTTTTGAAATAACGCTGCCAAGCAGTTTTGTAAATAAGATGGATGCCAAAGCCGATAAAGGCGGCATTATGGGCATATTTTTTATGGCCTTTACCCTGGCGCTGGTCTCATTCAGTTGTACCGGACCAATTATCGGTACATTACTGGTGCAGGCCTCTTCAACCGGCAATATTACCGATCCCTTCTGGGGCATGTTTGGTTTTTCTCTGGCGCTTGCACTTCCGTTTGGTTTGTTCGCAGCCTTCCCCGGCTGGCTGAACTCCTTGCCGAAGTCAGGAGGCTGGTTAAATTCAGTAAAGGTTGTCCTGGGTTTTCTGGAGCTGGCACTTGCGCTTAAGTTTGCTTCGAATGCTGATCTGGTAGTGCAGGCGGGGATAATTACCCGCGAGGTATTTATCTCTATCTGGATTGTGATCTTTACCCTGCAGGGAGCTTATCTGCTTGGCGCTTTTAAGACCGCACATGACAGCGATCTAAAACATGTTTCTGTAACGAGATTGTTTTTTGCTATCGCCTCTTTCTGGATAGCTATTTATCTGGTTCCCGGATTGTGGGGTGCGCCCTGCAAGATCTTCAGCGGAATACTTCCACCATTAGAATACAGCGAATCTCCGCATGGCTTTGGCGGCCAGCATGGGGCAGCTGCTCCTCTTACAAACGACCCTGAATTTGCACCGTACATTGAAAAGAATAAGAACGGCATCATACACTTCAAGAACAACTACGACAAGGCCCTTGCCTATGCCAGAAAAACCGGCAAGCCACTGATGGTTGATTTTACCGGCCACGCCTGCGCCAATTGCCGCAAAACGGAGGATTATGTGTGGCCAGACCCCGAAGTAACCAAACGTCTGAATAATGACGTGGTGCTGGTTTCGCTTTATGTGGATGATAAAAGGGCCCTGCCTGAATCAGAACACATGGAAGTATTCTGGTACGGAAAAAAGCGGAAGATCACTGATATCGGTGATAAGTTCAAGTACATGGAAGAAACCCGTTACGCGCAGAGTACACAGCCGCTGTATGTGCTTTTGGATCATGAAGAAAAAATTCTGATTCCCGTGCGCGGGTACAACTCAAGCATTCCGGCATATATTGACTGGCTCGACAGAGGCATAAAAGCCTTTGAAAAACGTCACGGTGAATAATTGGTATATTTGTAACAAAAAATAAGATGCTTTCTCCTAACCTTAGCAAATCGCTCAATAAACAGATAGAACTCGAAGGATTTTCATCACAGTATTACCTCGCCATGGCCAGCTGGGCCGAAACCCAGGGCCTCAATGGTGTTGCGCAATTCCTTTACCACCATGCCGATGAAGAACGTATGCACATGCTTAAACTCGTTAAGTTTATTAACGAGCGCGGCGGTCATGGCGTAGTGCCTGCGCTTAAACAGCCACCAACCACTTTTAAGTCGGTTAAGTCGGTGTTCGAGGAAATCCTTAAACACGAAATAACTGTTACTGCAGATATCAATGCCCTGGTTGACGCCACGCTAAAAGAAAAAGATTATACCACACACAATTTCCTTCAGTGGTACGTTAGCGAGCAGATCGAAGAAGAGGCACTTGCCCGCCAGATAGTTGATAAATTAAAACTGATTGGCGACGATAAAGGAGGGCTTTATTTCTTTGACCGTGACCTTGAAGGAATGGCCAAAATCGTTGCGGCCAATGATGCCGAGATCAGGAAGGCTCCCTGAGTTATCTTGTTACAAAAACAAATACGTCTTCATTTTCCTTTTTCATCAGGTACTTTTCTCTTGAAAAGGTCTCAAGACTTTTTTTGTTTGTTTTGAGCTCATGAAGCTGCTGGCGATGACTGCTGATCTCTCTCAGATAGTAGGTTTTATCTTTCTGCAGTTTTTCTACCTTCGAAATGAGTTCATATTGTGTAAATACGTCGTTCTTGTCAAAAAACAGCAGCCATACAAGCATGGCAGCTATTGTAAGCAGGTATTTGTTGCGTATAAATTTTAAATTCTTCACTTGGCCAATGCAATTTAGTAATTTCATTACCTGTGCAAACAACTTTAATTCTGAGATATAAAAAAGTGGCTGTTAACTCTCTGTTGTCGCTGGTAATTGCCTGGGCAGTACTAAACGGTTCATGTTCCTCAGGAACCGGCACAAAGGCACCCCGCAACATTCTGGGTGCGGAAGAATTTACTGAACTGCTTGTTGATATGGCTCTTGCAGAAAGCGCGCTGGCCCTCAACCTTAAAAATGCAAGCGGCCCGCGTCTCGATTCGCTGTATGCGTTCGATCCTTTGCAGGAGCGGGGCATTGCGCGCAGCCGCTATGATTCAAGCCTGACATATTATACCCACAATCCTGAACAATACAAGGAGATCTACCGCGAGGTGCTGCGGCGTTTGAGCGAGCTTGAATCGGCCCGCAGTGGAACTAAAGTTGATTCAGTCGCACAATAGCGAATTTTTCCACTTCATTTTTTGTAAGGTATAGTACCACGTCATCAGTATTGCCGCTGTATTTTAGGGGGACGCAGAAGAAATCACGGTTTTCGTAAACGATCTTTTTCTGAAGACCTCCTCCTTCGTGCAGAATATAGGCAGCCAGGTTAGCGCCTTTGTGTGTTTCCTGCCTTCTGAAACTGTGAAAATCGAATTGATCGGCCTTATCTCTGCTGTTTGAACGGTGTTCAAGAAGAAAAGTGTATAACCTGTTCTGGTGGCTTGTATGCATGGCTTTGCCAATGGTTCTGAAGGCGGCCCTGTCTTCGAAAAAAAAGATCTTCCTGGGAATGATGCACTGCATAGTAACACCACAGCTTTTGTCAGAGGTGCGCCATACCAGCATTTCCTTATAGTAGTTCTCATCTCTTCGTTCGGTGAAGTGAAATCTGCCGGCTCCGGCAGATAGTGTTGTAAGATGGTGGTAGTTTTTGAGTGCAGGTGAATCTTCATTGCTGCCGTCGTAAAAAGTCAGCTGGCTTGAAAGTAAAGGATCCAGTTCCTGCACCTGCGAATCAATAAGATCAAGTGAATGGTTGTACCTGCTATGTGCGAAAAACAAATTACTGCTGGCGGTGCTGTCATTGCCGGCAAAAAGCAGATGAAGGTCAACACCATTGCTGGTGAGCTGCAGCGAGGCGCTGTTAAGGCGGCTTATGCCCTGCAAGGGAAGACTTTTTTTGAAGCAGGAACCCTCGGCCGATCTGATAACCACCAGCTGAAGTGAGTCAACCAGGGGCCTCACATTCATGTATCCGCCAAAGGGCCCTCCATAATTGCCCTGCAGTTCAAAGTGGAAGTGCGCGAGCTGATAATAGATATTGTAATGGCTATCGGTTAACACCTTGTCAGAGTACCCGGTGGATGGATTTTCAACCGGCAGTCTGCTTTCAAATACAACGGCCCTGGTGCCGGGGTCAATAACTGAAATGTCTCTGTGAACAATGGCGCCGAAAGCGCGTGTTCTGGTAACCTGAAGCATTTTAGCCTCTGTTAGTTCAAACTGCATGCTCAGCCGGCTTTCATTCTTTCCGGCCCTGAGGCTGGCGAGTTCAATAAAACCGCTGCTCCTGCCGAGGGTATCGATCTCCTTCATAAAGATCCTGCTTTCTTTGTTCAGCACACGTTCAAACACAAAAAAGAGACGGCGATCTTTTTCAAAAAAGAGATAATCGAGGTATTCGTAATTAAACCAGGAGGCGTTAACACTATCCAGTTTAAGCGGTGTAAAAGCGGCTATACCTGCATCACTCTTCCTGCGGCGCTCAATGGTGATGTCGTGCGCCATCTTATTATAACGCAGAATATAAAAATGATGAGCAGAGTTGTTGAGTATCTCAAGCGGAACACTTTTCCGCGGCGCCGGATACATCTTGCTGATATTTAGCTGAGACTGTAGTTGTGCGCTCAGGCAGATGAGGATAAGCACAATCAGCCGTGCTGTCATAGTCTGGTTTTTTACTCCACGGTTACACTTTTTGCCAGATTACGGGGCTGGTCAACATTGCAACCGCGCATTACAGCGATGTGATAAGACAAAAGCTGCAGTGGGATCACCGACAGTAATGGCACCAGAAACTCATCCGTCTCAGGAACCTCAATGCAATGGTCGGCCATCTCAATTACCTCTTTGTCGCCGGAAGTTACCACGGCAATTATCTTGCCTTTTCTGGCCTTAACTTCCTGAATGTTGCTCACCACCTTGTCGTAGCTGGCACCTTTGGTTGCAATTACAAACACCGGCATCTCGGTATCAATTAATGCTATGGG